>DATJTR010000217.1:0-14209 GCA_035503215.1 Pirellulales bacterium | reverse complement strand
ATATCAACCGCGACAACACGCTACTTCCTTCCTAGGAGACTCCTTGATGAACCGCTTCCTGTGCCTTACCGTGCCGTGCTTCCTCCTGGTCGGCCTCGCCGCGATCGCGCCTGCCGGGACGGTCACTTTCGAAGACATCACCGTCCCGGCCGACGGCTCCCTCCCCGCCGGTGCAACCGGCGGAGAGATGGCCAATCCCGCCCTTGGCTACACTCAAAATGGCTTGCCCGTCACGCCCCCCTCGCAAAGCTTCGACGACGGCTATGGCGGCACGTATTACGTCAGCTCGTTCACGGATGGTGGTGCCCAGTTCACCAACAGCGCCGACGTCAACCCGTACTATTTCGACTACGCGGGCTGGGCGGTGTCGAGCGTCGCGGGCGTCAGTTGGCCTTCGCAAAGCGATTACAACAATGGCGGCCAGGTCGACTACGCCAATCAGTATCAATACACCTCGTTCAACGGATCCAACCAAACCGAAGGGGGTGGTTACGGCGGTTCGACGAACTACGCCGTGGTCTACGACGACGGCACGCCGGCCGACTCGGAGCTGACGCTGCCCGCCGGCACTTCGCCCGTCTCCATGGAAGTCGACGCCACGACCTACATGGCGCTCAACGCGATTTATGGCGACGGCTTCTTTCCCACCGGCTTCGTGCCAGGCGATTCGCTGACGCTGAACATCAACGGCTACGACGCAAACAACAATCTGGTCACCAACAACCCGGTCCAAGTCGTGATGGAAGACTACCCGATCGGCGCGAGTGGGCCTTCGGTTATGGATCAATGGACCACGGTCGACCTTAGCTCCTTGGCAGGCGCAGCGACCCTGCAATTCTCGTTCACGGCCGGGTCGTCGTCGCAAAGCAGCAGCTTCGGCATCGAAAACCCCACCTATTTCGCCGCCGACAATCTGGTGGTGACGCCCGAACCGTCGTCCCTGGTCTTGGTGCTGATCGCCGGTTTGTTCGCGGTCGCTCTGGCGGTGCGCCGACGGTTGCAGAGCGCGTAGGCGGTTTGCTTGTCGCGGCCGATCGTTTGACGTCGCGTGTCGATTGACATGGCTGGCGCCAGGCTTCATGCTGCCCACTGCCGTGCGCGTTTCGCTCGGCAGTGGGCCTTCCGCCCAGCCAGCCTGCCGACCGATGACCGACACGCCTCCCACGTTCGTTCACGACCATAACCGCCAGGCTTGGGATGCGCGGGTTCGCGGCCGCCAGGTCTTCACCCGTCCGGCACGCGACGCCGATTTCGCTCAGCCGCTGGCGGTCGTCGACCGGCACGGCTGGCTCGGCCCGTCGATCGCTGGAAAGCGTGTGTTGTGCCTGGCGGCAGGCGGAGGCAGCCAAAGCGCACTCTACGCCGCCGCCGGGGCGAAGGTCACCGTGGTCGACATCAGCGGAGAGAT
Source organism: Pirellulales bacterium (assembly GCA_035503215.1). Taxonomy (GTDB): domain Bacteria; phylum Planctomycetota; class Planctomycetia; order Pirellulales; family PALSA-1355; genus DATJTR01. The sequence goes on along the minus strand of DATJTR010000217.1, from coordinate 12,801 downwards.
GCTCGCACTCGATCGGCAAGTCGCCGCCGAACGGCAGCTCGACGTGACATGCATCCAAGCATCGATGGACGACCTGGCCGGCATCGGCGCAAGCGGCTTCGACATCGTCATTCAGCCGGTCAGCACCTGTTACGTTCCCGACGTGGCGCGGGCCTTCCGCGAGGTGGCTCGCGTGACCACGCCGGGTGGACTCTATATTAGTCAGCACAAACAGCCCGCCAGCTTGCAGGCAGCGACCGAACCGACGGCCGCCGGCTACCCGCTCGTCGAGCCCTATTACCGCACCGGCCCGCTTCCTGAGGTTGTCGGCAGCCCTCACCGCGAGCCGGGCACGCTCGAATTCCTGCATCGCTGGGAAGAATTGATCGGCGGCATGTGCCGCGCCGGTTTTTCGATCGAAGATCTGGTCGAACCGCTGCACGCCGAAGCCGATGCTGCCATCGGCACGTTTGGCCACCGCAGCCGCTACGTCCCCCCCTACGTGCGGATCAAAGCCCGGCGCTCTGCCGCTGCGGCCGACGGCGCCGGCTCGTCGCGCGTTTGGATTCCGAGCTAAAGCGCAAACGAGCGCAAGCCGCATGCGCCGCCGCTACCCGCGATCGGCCGCCCGCCGCTGGTTGCAAACCCTTCCCCACTCGATCAAGATGGGTCAGCAGCCGGTCCCGCGCCGCGGTCTCCATCCTCCCGCCGGCCAGCCACGCCGCGGACTCCTCTCACAGTGAAACAGCGGAGCGTCAGCCCCCCGTGTCGCGCGAATCGATTCAGGAGATTGTCTGCGTGTTGGGCCAACCGGTCTCCGGCAACCCGACCCAGTACATCATGGAACGGGCGTTCGCCAAGGCCGGCTTGGATTGGCGCTATTTGACGCTGGAGGTCGGCCCGGCCGACCTGGCCGACGCCATGCGCGGCGTCCGCGGCATGGGCTTCCGCGGCTGCAACCTGACGATCCCCCACAAGGTCGCGGGAATCGAACATCTCGACCGTCTCGGCGAATCGGCCGCCCTGATGGGGGCCGTGAATTGCGTGCAGCGCGTCGGGCAAGAGCTCGTCGGCGAGAATACTGATGGCAAAGGCTTTCTCCAGTCGCTCCGCGAAGTGACCGATCCGGCCGGCCAGGCGATCGTGCTGCTCGGGGCCGGCGGCGCGGCCCGCGCGATCGGCGTCGAACTGGCCTTGGCGGGCGCCCGCGAGATCACGGTGGTCAACCGCACGGTCGGCCGTGGCGAAGAACTTTCCCGGCTGCTCACGCACAAAGCGCACGTTCCCGCCCCGTTCATCCTCTGGGAGGGAAACCTGCAAATTCCCACCGGCACCGACGTGGTGATCAACGCCACGAGCGTCGGGCTGGGCGATTCCCGGGCCCGACTGCCAATCGACCTCGAGACGCTGGCGCCGACGACGATTGCCGCCGACGTGATTTTCAACCCGGCCGAAACCGATTGGCTGCGCGCGGCCCGCGACCGTGGCTGCCGCACGCTCGACGGATTGGGCATGCTCGTGAATCAAGCGGCGATCGCGTTTGGCTTGTGGACCGGAGTCGAGCCCGATCGGGAATTGATGCGCGAGTCGCTGGAAGAATTCTTGGCCATTTGAGTCGAACGGAAGATGACAACGCTCCACACCGCCTTCGTCCGCTGCGCGGCAATGGTCTGCCTGGCGGTATCGGCAATCGCGTCCTTCGCCACGGCCGACGAAGCCACCGACGCCGGCTGGGTAAACCTGATCACGCGCGAACCTCCCGACTCGCTGGCTGGCTGGGATCTAGGTGGTCCGGTGCATGGCTGGGTCGCGTGCCAGGGCTCATTTCGCGGTTTGGCCGGGGCGGGCCCGCTCGTTTCCGGCTGGACGGTCGGCGATTTCGCACTCAAGTTCGACTGGAACGTTGCTGCCGGGGCAACCCTCGTCATCCGGCTGCCCGACGTGCCCAAGGGCGAGGGGGCCGAACTTCGGCTCGTCGGTCCCGACAAACAGTGCACGCTCTCGGTCGATGGCCAGCAGGTCGCGGCCTTACCGGCGCAGATACTCAAGGACAATGCCTGGCACACCGCCCGCATCGACCGCACTGGCGACCGTTTGAAAGTCAACATCGATGGCCATCCGCTGGGCGAAACGAAAGTCGATGCTGCCCGGCGGTTCGGTCTGGAATTGGCCGTCGATGGTGGACCGGTCGATATCGGCAAGATCGAGCTGCGCGAGCCTGCCGGCGAATCGATCTTCAATGGTCACGATCTCGCCGGTTGGTGGTCGCCGATGGGTCTGGCCTCGTGGCGGGGCAAAGATGGCGTGATCGAAAACCTGCACAAAGACAATAATTATCTCCGCACCGAGAAACAGTACGGCAATTTCACCCTCTCGCTCGAATTCAAGACCGACCCGCACGTCAATTCCGGCATCGGCATTCGCACGGCCCGCGAGGGTTGGCCCTCGGGCGACGGCATGGAGCTGCAGATTCTCGATTCGCCGGGACTGAATCACGATTCGACGATGGCGATCTACCGCAACGTCGAGCCGCTGGCCCGCGCCGATCGCTCGCAGGAGTGGACCCGCGTCGTGATCAAGGCCGACGGCCCGATGGTCTCCGCTTGGGTGAACGGCCAGCTCGTACAGCAGGCCAACACGGCCCGGCATCCCGAGCTGAAGCATCGCCATCCGTCGGGCTGGATCGGGTTTCAAGACCATGGCGGGAAGGTCGAGTTCCGCGACATCCGCGTCCTGTCGGCGCCCGACGGCACGGGACTGGCCGCCTGGTACGCGCCGCAAGCCATCACGGGCCCGGAACTGCTCTGCGATCGGCTGCTCGATCCCGCGCGGCTGAGCGTGGCCGACGGCATCCAGGGAGGCGTGGTCGCCACGGCGGTCGCAGGATCCGACGAACAAATCCTGGCCGATCTCGTCGGGCCCGGCGCTCTTACCCGGATCTGGCATTCCGAGCCCGGCGGCAAATTGGCGTTTTATTTCGACGACCAGGCAAAGCCGGCCATCCAGTGCCGCTCCGATCAACTTTGGGCCAAGCTCGCGCCGCTGTACGAGCAAAAAGATCCGGTCCTCACCTGCCTGCCCTATGCCAAGCGATTGAAGATCGTGCTCCGCGAAGGCGCGCCGACCGACTATCGGATCGAATACGTCACCTTCCCACCCGATGTGCCCGTCGAAACGTTCTCCACCAAGCGCGATGTCTTGCCGCGCGGCTGGTTGGCGGCCATCGACTATCGTGGCCATCAATACAGCTGGGGAACCCACCGCGAGGCCGATCCCGAACCGCGCGAGTCAGGCGAAATCAAAACTCTGGATCCCGGCCAGACGGCCACCGTGGTCACGCGTTCCGGCAAGGGAATCGTGCAGTGGCTCAAGCTGCAAACCTCTTTCCCGCCGTTGGGCAATGACGACCTGTGGCTGGAAGTATTGATCGACGGCGAAAGCGAGCCGGCCATTGCCGCTCCGGCGCGCTACTTCTTCCCCAGCCTGGTGGGCGCGGGCAACCACGACAATTTCTTGGCCGTCTATCGCACCGGTTTCACCAGCATGCTGGCCATGCCCTTCGGCGACGGCATCACCATTCGAGTCCGGAACGCAGGCAAAGCGATATTGGCAGATATCGGCGTGACCCTGTCGGTGATCGAGGACGAATCCGGCACGTGGCAGAAGCAAGACCTGGCCATCGATCGGCGGCTGCGGTTACGCGGCCAGTTCCATCGCGCCGCTGGCGCGGCGACGTGGCTCGAGTGGCGAGGTACCGGCCGCTGGGTCGGCCTCGTCGCACAGTCGCCGGAGGACAGCTCGCCGCAACTGCTCAGCGTCGTGATCGACGGCAACGAACAACCTGGCTGGAAAAGCGTCAGCCTGGACGCAATCGCAGGGATACCCGGCGACGAAAAAGAGGCGTTTCGCCTCGAAGGAGGTCATGCCCATGGCCTGGCATGGCGCTATTGGCAGCTCGCGCCGATTTCGTTTCAGCAGTCGATCGTCGTCAAGGCAATGCCGCCGGCGGGTGATTGCTTGTCGCTCATTTACGTCCGCTGAGCCGCGCTGGGTGCCCGACGGCGAGAGACTGGGCGGCGCCGCGACCAGACAGCGTTTCATCGCAGCGTGACGCGCATCAAACTAACCTGAATCGCAAGCGAGGGTTTTTCGTCCTTGCCCCCTCGCGGATACCTGCCGCTGGCGGGTGGCTTCGGGTCGGTGCGTCGTGAGCATTTCACTTTCGTGAAAAGTTCTCCAGCTCACAGTGGCCGCAAGAATTCCGGCCGCAAGTCGCCGAGGAAGGGATACTCGCCGCGGTATTTTTCAAGTTCGGCCAGATCGAGCCGGGCACTAAGCAAGCCGGGGCGATCCTCCAAGGCGGCGATCGCCCGCCCATGCGGATCAAATATGGCACTGCGGCCGTTGTACTCGAGATGCGGATCGCGGCCGGTCCGGTTGAGCCCCACGACATAGCACTGGTTCTCGACCGCGCGGGCGGCCAACAGGGTGGTCCAGTGACCGATGCGCGCGACCGGCCAATTGGCGATGCACACCATCAAGTTCGCACCGCGCTGCGCGGCCCGGCGAAAGATTTCGGGAAATCGCAGGTCGTAGCACACGAAAGGCGCCAGCCGCCAGGCAGCGACGTCGACCACCTGCACGTCCTCCCCGCGGGCGTAGTGCTTCGTTTCGCCTCCCAAGCTAAATGGGTTCAGCTTCACGTAGCGGGCGATCTCCTGTCCCCTTGGATCGACGATCAGCGCCTCGTTCCGTCCACGCCCGTCCGCGGCGCGGCCGACCACGCCGGCCATGACATAAGCCTTGTGTTCACGCGCCAGGGCCGCCACGAACTGGTCGGTGTCGCCGCCGACCGGTTCGGCAGTGCGATCGACCTGCATGCTGAAGCCGACGGCGAACATCTCGGGCAGCACGATGAGCGTCGGCTCGGCCGGGGCTGCCGAACCTAACATTGCGCGCACCGCCGCAAAATTCGCCTCCTTGTCTTCCCAATGGATGTCGAGCTGACAGGCTATAATGTGCATGGTGAGCGACCCAAAAGGCATTTGGCGATTCGTCTCGTGGCCGGGGCGACCAGGCGTGATGCTAGCAAGCCAGGGCGCCGGTCGTCTACCGCCTGTCGTCCTGCCGAGCGACAAAGCGGGGCGAGGATCTCCGCCGGGCGCCGCGATTCACCTTGCCGCTGGCGGCCCCGATGGGATACATAAAGCGAGTTCCCCCCGGCGACTTTCCCCCTGAGCAAGCATGTTTGCAATCAATCGTCGAGCTCGATGCGTAGCCGGCCTTCTGGCCCTGGCGTGCATGGCGGCAGCTTCGGCGCCGCGCATCGCCCACGCACAAAGCAATTGGCAATGGTCCAAGGCCCGCGACCAGATGGTCGCCCGCGACATCGTCGCGGCCGGCATCAAGCACCCGCGGGTAGTCGCCGCCCTGCGCAAAACGCCACGGCACGAATTCGTGCCGGCGGCCCAGCGGCATTTGTCCTATTTCGACATGGCCTTGCCGATCGGCGAGCAACAGACCATCTCGCCGCCGTTCGTGGTGGCCACGATGACCATGCAGCTCGATCCGCAGCCCAAAGACAAGGTGCTGGAAATCGGCACCGGCAGCGGCTATCAGGCGGCCGTGCTGGCCAACGTCGTGGGCGAAGTTTACACCATCGAAATCCAAGAGCCGCTAGCACGCACCGCCATGCAAACGCTCTCGCGGCTCGCCTACAAGAACGTCCACGTGAAAATCGGCGACGGCTTCAAGGGTTGGCCCGAGCACGCGCCGTTCGACAAGATCATCGTCACCTGCTCTCCCGAAAAAGTCCCCCAGCCGCTCGTCGATCAGTTGCGCGAAGGGGGCCGGCTGGTCATCCCACTCGGCGAGCGCTACCACCAAATTCTTTACCGTTTCGAAAAGCACGACGGCAAGCTGGTTCCAAAGGCCATCGAACCGACCTTCTTCGTGCCGATGACCGGCACCGCCGAACAGCAGCGGGAAATCCTGCCCGACGGCAAAAATGTGGCAATCTTCAACGGCGGATTCGAGCAGACGGGCGAAATCGCCGGCCTGCCTGCCGGTTGGTACTACGTCCGCCAGGCCACGCTCGAGCCGCAAGACTTGCCCGGTCATGGAAAGCGGATGATCGTGTTTCGCAACAGCGAGCCGGGGCGTTCGGCGCAGGCCCTGCAAGCGGTCGGCATCGACGGCCAAAGCGTGCATGCGCTCGACGCATCGCTCTGGATCCGCGGCCGCGACATCGCAGCAGGGCCGTCAAAGCAAGAGCAAGCGCAAGTGACGATCGTGTTTTTCGACAAGGATCGCGTTCCCATAGGCAGCGAACTACTCGGCCCCTGGGAAGGGACGTTTGCCTGGCGACAGGAGACCGCGCACTGGCGCGTGCCGGCGCAGGCCCGCTTCGCCACGATCATCGTCGGCCTCACCGGTGGCACGGGCGAGTTGGCGGTCGACGACTTCACGCTCGCCGCCGGCGATGTGAAGGCGGCAGTGAATCGCTAGCCGTGCTGGCCGAAAAAAAATCGGCCGGCTCGATGCGCGGTCTTCGCGCTCGATCGCATTCGTGCTTGCTATCAAGCGGCTGCGATCACAGCGCCAGCGATTCCGTGCTACGAAAACTAGCGGCCGGCAATCTTTGCCTGACCGACTCGACCGGCGTGCCGGCCGCTCAAACCCCAGCGGCGCCGCCGCTGGCGCGACGATTCGGTCAATTCTCGCCGTCCGTCCATCCGATCGAACATCTGGCATCGCGAGCCAAGCGGATGGCTCGCCGGGGCAATCGAATGCCGCAAGCACTAAGCCCACGCTGGCACGCCGAGCGAATCATGGATGACTATCTGCGGATTGACGATCTGAGCGCCGCCGACCTGCGGACCATCCTGTCGACCGATCTCGATCAGCTCAGCGACGACGAAGTCCTGGCCATCAAGGATTTCGTGATGCGCGTCGGCGGCGTGCGCAATGCCCGCATGGCGGTCGAGATGTTGCATCGGCTCGAGGATGCGGCCTGACAGCCGGTCGCGTTTGGCTGCAAGCGGTCCCAAGCCCGCTGCACTGCGGGAAACCTTCCCCGCGACCGCTGTCGAATAGGGCTGTCGAGCGCTGAGCTCTCCGCCCGTCTTCACGAACCGAGCTTGACGAGGAATTCCAGCGCGAGCCGCGCCTTCTCCAGGCCAACTTCGTCGGCCAGCCGCTTGGCTGCCAACAGGTGTTCGACCGCGATTCCGCCCGCGACGCTCGATTTCCCCGCAAAACCGGCCAACCCGCGTTTCGACTGGCCGCGCGGGCCTTTGCCAAACACCTTGCGGATCGCGCTCACTTGCGCGGCGGTCACGGTGATCCCTGCGTCGTTCAAATGGGCGATGATGTCGCGCGGCCGGCTTTGGCGACCGAGATGCGCGAGCGCATCGCGAATCGCCTGCGCCTTGCTCGTTCCCTTGGCCGCTGCGGCGCGACCGCGCCGGCCGGCAGCCTTGCGTCCCCGCCCCGGCTTGCGATCGCTGTACTTGACCTTGTTGATCAGAGCGATGGAGACGTCGACCCCTTGTTCCGACAATGCCTTGGCGATCTCCTTGACCGGCGTGGTAGCGTGCTTTGCCAGATACTCGCGAACCGCATCACTCTTACTCAACGCTCCCGCCGATTCTTTCGTTCCCATCTCTGCTCCTCGACCCTGGTGACCGCCCTGAAAAAAGTGAAAGGGCTAGCATAGCTCGGGCGCTGCGCGCTGTCTATTATCGCTGGCATCGCGCGTTCACGGTTCTGGAGAGATTCAAGGCGACTTGGTTCGCGCGCGATGCAGCCGCATGGTGAACCGGTCGCGACACGCAACGCAGTGCGAGCGCCAACGCGCAGCGAACCGTACTCGGACGGTCACGATTAATGAGTAATATTACGGACAAAACTTTGCCGTCGGATCGGCGATCGCTGATGTCACGTGCCCGCTGTTCGCGGGGGGCGCGCTGGCCCCTTGACAGACGCTTCGCCAGCGAGTTAGTTCAATCAATGAGGCCAGTAGGCGCATTCCTCGCCGGCTGATTTGTCGGCTCATTCGATGCACTAGCGATGTCTTCTCTCGACAAGATCCACGCGCAAGCCAACGATCGACCTCCAAGCGAGCTCGGCGATTATCAAGCCGTCAGTACGCTAGCGATCGCCGCACTGATCTCGGGCATCGCTTCCGCCAGCGCCTTGATCGCCATCCCACTGTGGATCGTGCCGTTGGTCGGAATTCTGGTCAGTTGTCTCGCGCTCGTGCGGATCGCGCGGTCGGATGGACGACTCGTCGGCCGGCCGGTGGCCCTGGCCGGGCTGGCCTTGTCGGTCTGTTTTGGCACCGCGGGTCTCACCGCTCATTTCAACGCGCAGCGGCTCGTCGTCGGTCAAGCCCGCGAGGTGGTCGGCCAATGGTTTCGCGCCCTGGCGGAGGGAAATCCCGAAATCGCGCAACAATGGGCGCTCGTGCCCACCCGGCGAGCCAACCTGGCCGACCTCGCACGGCTCAAGGAGTATTACGCGCTCGACCCCACGCGGGCCGAAACGCTGGCCAAGTTCGTCAAGGATGAACCGGTCGCCCTCTTGCTGCGTTTGGGGCCGCACGCCCGCGTTGAACCCACCTTGAGCGAGGTCAATCGGATCAACGACGATTTACAATTCGTTGCCCTGCAATACCGAGTCACCTCCGACGAATCCGGCGGGGTCGCGCCGTTTACGCTGGCGATTGCGCTGGAACAGCGCAAGCCTCCCATACGCAGCCAGTCTCGCTGGACGATTCGCGGTTGGCAGATTGTCGATCCCGAGTCCGAATCATCCGCCGACTGATCGCTCCGGATCGTCGAAAACGAGTACGAAGTACGGGATGAGAGCAACCCAGCGACAGGCGCGGGCCGGGTCGCTACAATTCGTGCGCCTTACGGCGGCGACCTGTCGAGTCGTTTTCAATTTTTTTTGCTTGTCCCAGAGATTCTCACGCGTGCCCCGTCTGCCACGAAAACCAAAACCCTTGATCGGTTGGCGCGAGTGGGTGGCGATTCCCGCGCTCGGCATCGCGGCCATCAAGGTGAAGGTCGACACGGGGGCTCGCAGCTCGGCATTACACGCGTTCAACATCGAGATCTTCGAGTCCGGCGGTCAAGACATGGTCCGCTTCAAGGTCCATCCGTTTCAAAACGACACCCGCACGACGGTCGAAGGGGTGGCCCCGCTCATCGATCGCCGCACGGTGCGCAACTCGGCCGGGCAATCGACCATTCGGCCGGTGATCCTGATCGAAATCGAACTAGCGGGACAGCGCTGGCCGATCGAGCTGACGCTCACCCGCCGCGACGCGATGGGCTTTCGCATGTTGCTCGGCCGGCAGGCGGTCCGCCGGCGGTTTCAAATCGAGCCGGCCCGATCGTTTCTGGCCGGCCGCGCCCCCGGCCAGTTACCGCGAAAAAAGCGGCGGAGAACCACGGAATGAAAATCGCCATTCTCAGTCAAAAGCCGTCGCTCTATTCCACGCGGCGGCTCAAGGAGGCGGGCGACCAGCGCGGCCACGAAATGCACGTGGTCAACTATCTGCGCTGCTACATGAACATCACCTCGCACAAACCGTCGGTCATCTATCAAGGCACGCCGCTGGAAGGCTTCGACGCGGTGATTCCCCGCATCGGAGCCTCGAAAACGTTCTACGGCACCGCCGTCGTCCGGCAGTTCGAAATGATGGGGGTCTTCTCGGCCAACGAGTCGCAGGCCATCACCCGCTCGCGCGACAAGCTCCGTTGCCTGCAACTTTTGGCCCGCCAGGGAATCGGCTTGCCCGTCACCGGTTTCGCCAACTCGACCAAAGACATCCAGGGTCTGATCAACGTGGTCGGCGGCGCGCCCTTGGTCGTCAAGCTGCTCGAAGGAACGCAAGGCATCGGCGTCATCCTGGCCGAAACGACCAAAGCCGCCGAGGCCGTGATCGAAGCCTTCCGCGGACTCGACGCCAACATCCTGGTGCAAGAATTCATCCACGAAGCCCGCGGCTCCGACATCCGCGTCTTCGTCGTCGGGCAAAAAGTGGTGGCCGCCATGCGCCGCACCGCCACGGCCGGCGAATTCCGCTCGAACCTGCATCGCGGCGGCACCGCCGAACGCATCAAGCTGACTCCCGAAGAACGCAGCACCGCCGTTCGCGCCGCCAAAGCCATGGGGCTGAACGTGGCCGGCGTCGACCTGTTGCGTTCCAATCACGGGCCCGTGGTGATGGAAGTGAATTCTTCTCCCGGCCTGGAAGGAATCGAAACCGCCACCGAAATCGATGTTGCCGGCGGCGTGATCGACTTCCTGGAAAAGAAAGCGGCCGTCGGCCAGACCAAAGACCGCATCCGCGGCTGAAGCCCGCGCCACGCCCCTTTTTTGTTTCCCGCCCAAGCATATCCTTTGTGACCGTGGCCCGCAGTTCAATAACCCGAGCTTCCAGGAATGGTGCCGCCGCAAGACGGGCAGCCGCCGCGGCACGGCGCTTTAGGCCAGCGCGGCAGCACCGCCGTGATCGGGCGTTGCATCCGCACTCCGAAGGAAAACGTACGCGGTTTGCCGGCGATCCCAATCTCGCGGCGATGCATGCAGAGCGGGTTGAACCTCGTTGCTGAACGGTACAACGAACTCCGGCCGCACGAAACGCTCGGCGGCCACACGCCGAACGAAGCGTTCTTCAATCGCTTTCCCGCCAACCGCCGCCCGCGCTACGAGCCGCGCGAACGCTTGCCGCGCGGCTCGCCATGCGCTAGGCCCTCGACATTGGTCCACAGCCGGCGCGGCGTGCGGCTTGAACACAAAATCTCACATCACGTCGGCCGCCGAAATTTGCCGATCGTCACGCTGCGCCACGCGGCCTAGCGAGCGATCCGTCTAGGGTGCCGCTGCGCCGGCCCTGCACGCCGCGGGCCGCTCCGACGCGTAGCCAACCGAATTTTAAAACACCATCTCACGCCGACTGTGTCGACGCCGAGCTTCGGCGCTACCGAAACCGCGACGATTCGGCCAAACCGCTCACATCCGTACACAACAAAGAGCGATGGACCGTTACAGCGGGGTGCGACCTGGGACTGCCGGTGGACGATCTCAGTGTGAGAGGTATCCGTCGAGTGCCTCCGCATCCCCATCTGCGAAGGTCTGCAGGGAGCTCGCGTAGGCGGAAACCGCGAGCACGAACCTAATTCGCGGCGAAGTGCCGGGCGTTCCCGTCGGGTGGTGAACGATCACCCTCCGATTCATGTTCAAATTATCACACCACGCGTGGATCTTTTGAACGCGAAATGTGAGCGGCACAGTTGGGGTGTCGTTGCCGTCCATCACCAGGGCGTGCGCGAACTTGTTCCGAATGTTTTTGATTATTGTCAGGTCGGCGTGCGTCTCGGGCCCAATCAGCCCGGTCAGGTATGCCAGGTCGATTTTGACACGGAAGCTCAGCGCCCCGCCGTCGCGCAACAGGGTGTCGAGCGCATTGGCGGTGCGCTTTGCGCCGTCGTTCCGCCAGCTCTGCTTGAGGGCGTTGGTCAGCGCCTCGTCGAGTAACGCCGCACCGAGCACCGCGATTGCTCGGTCGTTTTCAAGCGCCATCAACTCTTCGTGCGCTGCCTCAATACGGTCCGTTGGCTCCATAGCGCGCTCCCGAACCCCGCAGTCCCATTCCCAACGGCAGGCCGACTCCGACCTGCCGTGCCCTTCGCGAAAAGGCGTGCCCCCGGCTTCCGGTCCTGAGACTAAAACGATTCAAGACGACCGTCAAGCATCAATTCTTTCTTAAAGTCCATAGGCATTTGCGGTGGGTCGTACGTCGGGCAGGAGTGTTGCGGGCGAAAGGAGGGTCACGGCGACGAAAGGGTCAGAACTTTTTTCGGGATGGATAATAATAGTTCGGTCCCGAAGTTGCGGAACCCGCGCAGCAAATCGGGACCGTCCGGCTCTCGCGGCCGAGCCGCGCGTCAGGCAATCAGTTCCTGCGCCACTTTGCCGTGTACGTCGGTCAGGCGGAAGTCGCGGCCGGCGTAGCGATAGGTGAATTTCTCGTGGTCGAAGCCCATCAGCCGCAGGATCGTGGCGTGCAGGTCGTGGACGTGCATCGGTTTTTCGGCCGCCTTGAAGCCGAAGTCGTCGGTCGCCCCATACGTCTGCCCGCCGCGCACGCCGCCGCCTGCCATCCACATGCTGAAACCCCAATGGTTGTGGTCGCGGCCGTTGATCTTGCCCTGGTTCGAGCCCTCCTTGGGCATTTCGACCACTGGAGTGCGGCCGAACTCGCCCCCCCAGATCACCAGTGTCTCGTCGAGCAATCCGCGCTGCTTCAAATCGGCCAGTAGCGCGCCGATCGCCTGGTCGCATTCCTTGGCCAGGCGGCGGTGGTTGATTTCCAGGTCGTCGTGGCTGTCCCAGGGCTGGCCCGCTCCGTGCCATACTTGCACGAAACGCACGCCCCGTTCGACCAGCCGCCGCGCGATCAGAATCTGCCTGGCCTGCGTGCCGGGACCGTACATGTCGAGCACGTGCTGCGGCTCGCGGCTGACGTCGAACGCGTCGGCCGCCTCCATCTGCATGCGGTAGGCCAACTCGAACGACTGGATGCGGGCTTCGAGCTGCGGATCGCGCTCTCGCTCGGCCAGGTGCTGCGCGTTGAGCTGCCCCAAAAGGTCAAGCTCGCGCCGCTGGTCGGCCGTCGTGCCATATTTGTTGCTGGCATGCTCGATCAGCCGATCGATCTGCGTGTGGGCCGTGTTGATGTAGTTCCCTTGATACATGCCCGGCAAGAATCCGGCCTGCCAGTTCTGCGACTCTTGGATCGGGTATCCG
>DATJTR010000216.1:0-3222 GCA_035503215.1 Pirellulales bacterium | reverse complement strand
GCCGGAGTTGCGATGCTAATGACCATGCGCGTCGGCTCGAAGGGGCTTTTCCAGTAGACCTCGCCCGACTGCGGATCGAGCCCGACGACGTTGTCGCCGGTCCAACAAACCAGCACCCGTTTACCTCCTTGTTCGATTATGATCGGAGCCGAGTAGCTGGCGCGATCGTCGAGCGCCGACCAACGTCGCTCGCCCGTCCGTTTATCGAACGCCATCAGGCAAGCGCCGCGGGCGCCAATCTGGACGATCAGCAAATCCTTTTCGACGAGCGGGGCCGACGCGATACCCCAGATCGGCATCTCGATCTCGTAATCCTTGTCCGGCTCCTTCTGCCATAGAACCGTCCCCTTCGCGGCGTCGAGGCAGAACAGGTTGCCCATCGTTCCTAAGGCGTACGCCCGGCCGTCTTCGACCGTCACGCTGGCGCGCGGGCCGTCGGGATAGCCGACGCCGACGTAGGGACATTCGTAGGCATGCACCCAAAGCGGCTTACCATCGCGCCAGTCGAAACAATGAACCCGTTCGGTCTGGTTCGGTTCGGCCAGCCGATCGGTGACATAGACGCGACCGTCGGCCACGGTCGGTCCACTATATCCGCCCGCCACCGGCACACGCCATTTGATGGCCAACTGCTGGCCGGCAAATCGATCGACGAGTCCGGTTTCCTTCCAAACGCCGTCGCGGTTCGGTCCCCGCCATTGCGGCCACTCGTCGGCCTTGGCTGTCGCGCCCAACAGCGTCGAGAAGAGCGCCATGATGGCGAATTTGAATTGGTTCGACATGTGCCTCGGCTCCTTCAAGGTTGATTTCGTTTGTGCGAGACCGGTTACTGCCGCAACGAGTAGAGGAGCACGTTCAGACCGAGGCGCGCGGCATCGGCGCGAACGTACCCCTCGCATTCCAACGACTCGTGGCTTTCCAGCGCACAACTGACGTCGTAAGGCGAAAAGATCACGGCATATCGATCTCCCAACTGAATTCCTTCCAAATAGGGCTCCACCTTCCGCACGGCCGACTTCAATGGTTGATTGTCTTGTGACGCCTCCGGCTGCCGGCGGGAAACCGTGGTGACGTCGTCGCCGCCAAAGCCGGGCCGGAACAAGGGGTGATTTACCGGAATGCGGGCCAGCGTTTGCTCGGGAAACACCAAATTCATCTCCCGACGGAATGCCTCGGTGAACTGCGGGCTGGAACAAATCGCGTCGGCGAACAGCGTGCCGCCCCGCTCCAGATATACCCGCAGTTCCTTGCGCTCATTCTCGCTAAGTCGGAAACCGGCGCGGCCATGCATGAAGACGAGATGATATTGAAACAGCTCGGGATCGCTGAGCCGCACCTGACGGATTTCGTCGGTCCGGTCCGCCGCGCGCACGTCGAGTTTTTCGCCCGCCAGGCGCATCAGCGTGGCCAACGCACCCGGCGCCGCGTTGCAGCCACCTGAATGCTGGATGCTGGCCACGTACAACTTTCCCCGCTCGACCGGGTCGGGGTAATCGCTGGCCGGGGTGGGCAAGCCCTCGAGCTTGAATTTCACCTCGCGATTGGTGGCATAGGCCAAAATGTTCGTGCCAACTCCCAGCGCCGCCTCGATCTGCTGCCGCACCGCCGGAGAGTATTGCTTCTCGCGTCCCGTGCGGGCCAACTCCCAATAGCACGACAGATCTTGTGGTGAATAAATGACGCTCGTGCGGCAACCGACGTCGATTCCCCACAGCGGTTCCTTGAAGAAACTGGGATCAACTTTCTCGTCGGCATGCCAGGCCGGATGATCGGCCGGAAGCGGCCGGAGTTTCATATCCGACTCGGGAAACATGCGGTTCATCAGTTGGCGAAACCCGCGATCGAAGTCTCCCGTGCCGCAGCATTGCTCGGCGAGCAGGAAACCACCGCGGTCGACGTACATTCGCAGCCGCTCGATTTCCTGGTCGGAGAATTGTGGCGCATCGCGGCCATTGATGAACAGCATGGGCGTTTCCAACAAGTCCTCGACCGTGGCCACGCGTGGATCGATCACTTGATACGTCAAATCGCGATGCCAAGACTGCTCGACGTGGCTAACCAGATTGAACAGTGCGCCGCGATGCCGATTCCAATCGTTCTCGGGCCCATGCTTCAAGTGAGCCACGATCACCGGCCGGCGCCCCTTCGCCAAAAACAGCAAGGAAAAACTGGTGGCGATGACCGGATCGGACTCGAACATCTGGCCCGGCCAGGCGCCGGTGACCAATTGCTCGTGGATCAACATCTTGGCCCCTTCGCGATACCAATCGTGCTGACCGATGAACCGCCTGGCCGTCATGCGACCAGTGCGCTCGATGCCGTATAGATAATAAAACAACCACTGGGTCGAATTCGGCGGATTGCGATAGACCGAAAAATTCCGATCCAGCCAGCCCAAGCCTTCGTCCACGGCGTGATTGGGCTGTTGGGATCCGCAACAGGCGACCGTGTCTCCACGGACGGTCGCGTCGCCCGGATTCAATTCGCCAGAGGTGATGATCATCGAGGCAATGCCCGCCGACGTCATGCTGCCGCTGCCCGGGAAACCCGGTTCGTAACCCCACGAGCCGTCGGGATTTTGCGATTTCTGCCAATGATTGAAGGCGAGTTTCCAGACGCGGTCGTTGACGGGCACGCCCGCCCGCTCGGCTTCGTACAATCCCAAGAGCGCGAACTGAGCGTTCGAGTTGTCGCCGACGTTGGGCGCCCCCGGTTTGGGATAAGACCACATGCCCGAGCGGGTCCCTTCCCTGATCTGCTGTTCTTCCAACCATTTCGCGTTGCGGCCAATGAGATGCAGGTCGCGTTTCGGCTCGGCCGCGCAGAAGACCATCGTTTCTAGCGCACAGGCGTAGGTGGTAGTGGGCTGAAACGTGCGCAAATAGGCCAGGGCCTTGCGGACGGTCTCGTCGTCCGTCCCGTAGCCGCAGTTCAACAGTGCCAAGGTGCACAGAGGCGTGGCACCGCCACCGTAGTTCGGCTGGTCGGACCAGGTTCCCTTTTGCGGATCCTGCAACTTCTTGAGAAACTGCACGCCCCGGTCAATCGCCTTGCGGACCTCTTCGGCGGTGATCCCAGGCTCCTCGGCGGCGAACGCTGGCGGCGGCTGCCGCACGATCGCTACGAGCGGCACGACCAGCACCAGGATGGAGAAAACCCACCGCATGAATGTCATCCCTTCGCAGCCTTTTGGCTTCCTTACCGGCGTGCCTCCGAGCGCAA
>DATJTR010000215.1:0-14947 GCA_035503215.1 Pirellulales bacterium | reverse complement strand
AAGCATTTTATGCCGATCCCTTTTGCCCTGCGGTCTTCGACGACCAGCAGCCGTCCTGGCATACCGCAACGACCGACGGACCTGATATTTTCATCTTGTGATCTGGCACGAGAGTTCGTCGTCATGTGGCCCGCATCTGAGAACCGACTATGACCAGTGGTGCACCGAGTGAGCAATCGGTCGCAGCGCGACCGACTCCACGCCGCCTGGAGTTGTGGGGAAGCGCACTTGTGATGGTGCTGGTCGTGGCGTGGACCTGCGTCATGATCCTGTCGCTCAAAGAGCGGTTTTTGGACCGCTTTTGCCAGGGAACGTATCAGAGCGCGCTGGGGGCCGATTTTTTTTGCAATCCGCGCGGGTTCCGCAATCTCGCGGCAGGCAGCAATATCTTTCTGACGCAATCGGACAACTATGGCCCTTACGCTACCCAGTTCCTTTCTCACCCGATGGTGGCCGTAGTCGTAGGTTCGTGGACGGCAAAGTTGCCTACCTGGACAGCCTTCGGTTCGTTTGTCGGGGTCTCGCTTGTGTTGCTAGCCCTGAGCGCGGGAGTGCTTGCCGCTCAGTTCCAGAGCAGGTTACTGCAAGCGTTCACATTCTTCGCGATATTCTGTTCTCTGCCGACCTACTTGATGTTATGGAACGCGCAGACCCACGTGCTGACGATTCTGGCGGTCGCATTGATGCTGGCCGCATTGGTCGCTCTTGAACGCGATGAATCGAAGCCGCGGGTCTTTCTGTGGATGCTGCAAATCGGGCTGCTCGTTTCGCTGCTGTCGAAACCGGTGGTGCTGTTGGCCTTGCCCGTGATGGTCGCCGCCCGAGAGACGCGGCGCGCACTGGTTTGGCCGATCGTAGCCTACGCGGCGATTTCGGTGTTGTTTCTCATCGTGCCGGCGCTCAATTCGGGCGGATACAACGGATTTCATTGGCTGAACATGCTGAATGCGTCGTCGTCCCGGGCCCCCTTGAACAAATTGTCGTATCCGCACGAGTTCACGTTCGAAAACAGCCCGCAGGTCTATGCCGAACTCTACAGCTTACCGGTGTATGCCGAGCGGCGCACCGGTTCCCCCGTGCCCCAAGCGCTTTTGAAGCTACCTCTGCTGGCGATTCTGGCCACGAGTGTCTTACCGCTGTTCCTCGAGTCGCGCGGGCTGCGCATCCGCCTTGTGCTGGCGACGTTGATGTTGTGTCTACTCTCTCACTTCCTTTGTTTCAAAGTGGTTTGGGAGTATCACTACACGACCGTGTTGCCGGCCTTGCCGGTTCTGTGGTGGATGGCGGCTAGAGAGGATCGAGCGCCGTTTCGCTGGCTGTTACGTGTTGCCTTTGCTGTGCTGTTGTTCAATTTCTTGCCGACGCCCAGTTTTCTCGGTGACCCGGAATCGCAGGGATTGGCGAATGTTTGCGCACTTTGGCGGCTCATTCCAGTGGCCATCGCTTTCGGCTGCCTTTTGCTGTACGCGGCCGGAGTCGGCTGGGCCGGTTGGAAAGCGGGATTGGTGCGACTGGAACGTGGGCAACTCCGTAGCTTTGCCACTGTCAGCCTGGTGTTGGCACTGTCGGGCGCCGCTGTCGCGGCGAGCCTGTGGTATTCCGTGCCCGTGCGCCTGACCAAACCGCTCGCCCAATGGACGAAGAAGGATTGGCTGACGCACTGGCTGGATATCCAATCGCGGCCCTATCCTGGACTTTCATCGGAGGAGCTCGTAGACATTGGAACGACCTTGACCTACGACGGGAAACCGGTGAACGCGATTCCAATGCTTGAGCGAGCAATCAAGCTCGAGCCGGAAAACGGCAGCGCGAATTTTCTTCTCGGTTTGGCTATGCACGAAATTGGTAAGACAAGCGGCGCCCGAGAATACCTGGGCCGCGCCCTACGCCTGGAACCGAATCGTTGCGCCTTTCTCTGGCCGACAGCTTTGATTCTGGCGACGAGTCCCGATGCGACGGTTCGAAATGGCCGGCAGGCGGTCGAGTTGGCCGAGAAAGCCGGGGAGATTTGTGGCCGGAACAAGCCGCAAGTCATGGACGCGCTCGCTGCCGGATTGGCCGAGACAGGCCACTTCTCCGCAGCCGTGGACGTGGCCGAACAGGCCGCGGCAATCGCCATCAACATGGGCAACGAACCGCTGGCCGACACGATTCGGCACCGACTCAGTTTCTATCGGCGGAGCTTGCCATTTCGCGAAACGTTGTCTTGGGCCGCAGAATCCTCACCACCGGACTCGGAGCAGTGAGGCACCGGCTGAGCAGGCTTCCGTTTGCCCGGTGAGGGGCCCTGGCGGCAACTCTCCGGTGGACCCTCATCGAACGGTCAGGGTAAAATAGAATTCGCGTTGGGGCATTCGCGCCGCGTGTTCCTTGTGAGCGCACCGCCTTCCTCTCTTGGCGGTTTGGATCGTTCGATTCCGACGACAAGCTTACGATGCACATTTATATCGGCACTTTTCTGTTGGCCTTGGTCATGCTGGCGTTGGAGGTCACTCTAACGCGGATTTTGAGCGTGACGACGTACTATCACCTGGCATTCCTCGCCATCTCCACCGCAATGCTCGGCATGACCGCGGCCGCGACCGCGGTGTTCTTGAATCCCCGCCGCTATGCCGCCGATCGATTGGAGGCCAACCTCGCCAAGGCTGGCTTAGGCTTTGCACTCGCGGTGCCCGTGTCGCTGGTGCTCTTATGCCTGACGCCTGTCGTCGTCGAAGCCTCGATCATGAGCCTGATGGGGCTGATCTGCGTGACCGCGGCCTGCACGCTCCCGTTTTTCTATGCCGGCATCGCCATCACGTTGGTTCTGACGAAATGTTCGCTGCCCGTCGGTTTTGTGTATGCCAGCGACCTGGTCGGCGCAGCGATGGGTTGCCTGTTGGTTTTGGGGGGATTGGAAATCCTGGACGCGCCGAGCTTGATCCTGCTCTGCGGCGCGATCGGGGCCCTGGCCGGAGCCATCTATGTGGGCCACATCGGAGCCAACAAACTGCGGATCATGAATCTGACCGTCGCGGTCGCTCTCGCGCTGACCGCGATTGTGAACGCTCAGTCCGCGCGATTCATTCGACCCTTGGTCGTGAAGGGAGTCGTGCAGCCGGCCACGGCTTACATGCTGGAGAAATGGAATTCGTTCTCCAGGATCGCGGTCTTTCCCCTCGTGACGTCGGGTCCGAACCTGTGGGGCCCAAGCCCGCACGCACCACACCATTGGCTGAATCAGCATTACATGAACATCGATGGCGAGGCGGGAACCGTGATGCGACAGTTCCACGTGCCAGGCGATATCGAACACCTGCGCTACGACGTGACGAACGTGGCCCACGGCGTGCGGCCCCAAGGACCGGCATGCGTCATCGGAGTCGGCGGCGGAAAGGACGTTCAAAGTGCGCTGCTGTTCGGGCATTCGTCGGTCGTCGGGATCGAAGTCAATCCAATCTTCGTCTCGCTGCTGGAGCACGAGTTCCGCGATTTTGCGGGCCTCGCCGGGCGCAAAGACGTGAAGCTGGTCGTCGACGAAGCCCGAAGTTATCTCTCGCGCAGCCAGGAACAATTCTCGGTAATTCAAATGTCGTTGATCGACACCTGGGCGGCCACGGGCGCCGGCGCGATGACGCTTTCCGAAAACGCACTGTACACGGTTGAAGGCTGGCAGGTGTTCCTCGACCGGTTGGACGAGGATGGGCTGTTTACCGTGTCGCGCTGGTACGACCCGAACAATTTGGGGGAAACCGGTCGCTTGATTAGCCTGGCGGCGCTGGCGCTGTTGAAAAACGGCGCGCCGCGACCGGCCGATCACTTGGCGCTGGTCACTCAGGGCCGGGTGGCGACGTTGATCCTGAGCAAACGTCCCCTCACTGGCGCCGACTTGGACCGGCTCGGCGAATTTTGCGACCGCATGGGATTCCATGTTGCGGCCAGTCCTGGCAGAGCGCCCGAGCATCCGCTATTACAACGCCTGCTGGCCGCCACGTCTCCCGGCGAACTGCTCGCGGTGCGTTCCAACACCCCGTTTCGCGTCGATCCGACCACCGACGAAGACCCGCATTTTTTTAATATTCTGCGGCTCGGCGACGCTGTGAATCTCTTTGCCAAAGGAGGGGTGCTGGATTTGTTCGCGGGAAAAGAGACCGGGGTCATCCGCGGCAACCTCGTCGCCACGACCGTGCTCGTGGGACTGATTGCCATCCTCGCCTTGATATCACTGCTGACCGTCGTCGCACCGCTCGTCATCCGACAAATGGACGTAAGCGGCAGCATGGCGACCAAGATCGTGTGGTCGGGCGCAGGATATTTCTCGCTGATCGGTGCCGGCTTCATGTTTCTCGAAGTGGCCACGATGCAGCGCCTATCGATTTTTCTCGGCCACCCCGTCTACGGCTTGGGGATCGTGCTGTTCACGATCATTCTGAGTACCGGAGTCGGCAGCTTGCTCAGCGAGCGGCTGCCCCTCAGCCGGCCCCCGTGGGTTTATCTGTTCCTCGTTGCTCTCGGCGGGCTGATCATCGCTTTGCGGTTCGTGCTTCCTGCGCTCATGACCTACTTCGTCGCCACGCCCATGTCGGGCAAAATCGCCCTCTCGATTGCCGTGATTTTTCCCGTCGGCATTTTGTTGGGCTTTTGCTTTCCGGTCGGGATGCGACTGATGCGCACGATCGACCCGGCCGAAACCCCATGGTATTGGGCGCTCAATGGGATTTTTGGAGTGCTCGCGTCCGCGGTGGCAGCCTTCATCTCGACCTTCGCGGGGATCAGCACGACATTCCTGCTCGCGGCCGCCTGCTATTTGTTGGCCACGCTGTGCATTGCCGCCATCGTGCGCGAGAAGGTCAGGGTGATCGCCACCCCGGCCCGGCCGCAGCAGGCGATCGAAACCGTCGCGTCCCACTGACCTCTTGGCCGATTCAGTTGGCGATCGGCGGCTTACTGAAACTGGAACGAAAAAAGGTCGGCGTCGCGCAGCACGAACCGAACGCGAACCGGCCGGCCGGCGAGCGAACCGACGTCACACCCGGCCCGCCAAGCGTAAGTCCGCTCGATCTCGTTGCCGATCAATTCACTGGCGTCGGCGAGCGAATAACCTTCGATGGGCGTTCCCTGGGGATCTTGGATCTCGACGCGAACATCCCCCGCTGCCGATGTGGCGAAGTTCAGCAGCAACCGGCTGCCGGCGAACGTGATCGGCCTGGTCAGCAATTCTCCGCCAGTGAGGGGGGCGCGGAGCGCGGCAAAGCCGTCCAGGCGCATCGCATATCGCCGTAGGTGCGCCGATTTCTGGCCGTAGTCGGCCTGGAGGTAGAGCGACATTTCCGTGGGGCTCGTCTCGACGACGTTCAACGCGGGATAGTTCGTGCGCGAGACCCAGTTCTGCACGCCGATGCCAGGCTTGAGGAATCCTCGGGCGAAGAGACAGTCGTACTGCGTCCCGCCTCGACTGGACATCAACACCGCGTCGGACGTGTCGTTGTAGTATTCGGGATGGACGCCGATTCGGCGTGCTTCGGCGTCGTCGATCACCTTGCGGCCAGGCATGAAACGGGCCGCCGTGGCAACGTAGATGTGCGGGGCGCGAAAATACGGTTGGGTCTGGTTCGTGTAAAGCTGATTCGCCGACCTCGTCGTGCCGGTGTTGCTGTAATGCATGGGCTCGGGCGGTGACCAGTGGACGAAATCGCTCGACGTCGTGCGCGACACCCCGCGAAACTCATTGGTCACTTTGCGGAAATAGCACAGGTATTGCTGTTCGGATGCCGACCAGAATGCAACGTTCTGCGAATCGAACGCCCAACTGCCACCGACTTCCTTTTCGCCCATCACCGGCTCAGTACGCAGTTTTCGCCAGTGGATGCCGTCGGCGGACGCGAAGGCTGACAGGCTCAGATCGAACTCGCCAAAACGCGGGCCATTGGCCAGCGCCTTATAACGCTCCTCGGCTGGCACACCGGGGCGCGTGTCGAGGAAGGGGGTGAAATTGTGGCTGGCCGGCGCCATGCCCGCCAGGATGACGTTATTGTCCTTAGTTCCACCGGCATCGAACAGCCCGAGCTTCGGTTTTGTCCAGTGGATGCCATCGACCGATTCGGCATAGCAAGTGACTTCGGCGTTGGTACCGTCCTCGCGGTTGCCGGCCGGCCCACCGCGGTAATACATGCGGAGCCTGTCGCCGTCGCGGATGACCGTCGTGTACGCGCTAAAAATCCCTTCCCACGGAGCGTTCAGCTCGAGCACCTTTTCGCATTCGCGCGGTTCGCATAACTCGATCTTCGCGTCGGACAGCCGCTCAACCAGCAAGGAGTCGACGAACAGCTCGCGGCGGTTGCCCAGCGCCACAGGTTCCGCAGCCGGCAAGCATCGATCCGACGCCAAGAAAAGCAGTACAAGGAGACCAACTACGCTGCAGAGATCGCGGCCGGTTGCCAAGGGGCGTAGGAACATGACAACGACTCCTGAGGAGGGAGGGGACAGAGAGGGTTGATGCTGCAACGCAAAGAAGGATGCGACGGCGGAGTCACGGTCAGCAATGGATGGCGAGCGTCGAAAGGCAGTCGGACCGAGCGGATGCCTCCTTTCTCGTGGCACGCTCCAATGGGAAGACACCTTGCCAGCCGTTTACGCGCGACCAGGCAGAAGCAACGCGCGAGCGAGGAGCAAAACCCCTCGCTCGGCGCGTTTGGGCGTGCACCGCGCCGCCGCCAGGAACACCCGGCGCGGTCAAGGTCAAATGTCGAAGTACAAGCAGAACTCGTACGGATGGGGCCGCAGCCGCATGGCGTCGACTTCCTTCTCCATCTTGTACCAGATCCAGGTATCGACGACGTCGGGCGTAAAAACGTCGCCCCGCAGCAGGAACTCGTGGTCCTTGCGCAAGGCCGCGAGCGCCTCGTCCAACGAGCCAGGTGTCTTGGGAACCTCGGCCAGTTCTTCCGGCGCCAGATCGTAAATGTCCTTGTCCAGCGGCTCACCCGGGTTGAGCTTGTTTTGAATGCCGTCGATCACCGCCATCAGCATGGCCGAGAAAGCCAGATACGGATTGCAAGAGGGATCGGGACAACGGAATTCGACCCGCTTGGCCTTCGGGCTGGGGCTGTACATCGGAATGCGGCAACTGGCCGAGCGGTTCCGCTGCGAGTAGGCCAGGTTGACCGGGGCCTCGTATCCCGGAACCAGCCGCTTGTAGCTGTTGGTCGTCGGATTGCTGAAGGCCAGAATCGCCGGCGCATGCCGCAGCAAACCCCCAATGGCGTACATCGCCAGGTCGCTCAAGCCGGCATAGCCCGAGCCGGCAAACAGCGGAGAGCCCCCTTTCCACAACGATATGTGGGTGTGCATGCCCGAGCCATTGTCGCCGTAGAGGGGCTTGGGCATGAAGGTGACGGTTTTGTTGTACTTGGTGGCGACGTTTTTGATGATGTACTTGTAAATCATCATCTTGTCGGCCATGCGGACCAGCTCATCGAAGCGCAGGTCGATTTCGCTCTGGCCGGCCGTGGCGACTTCGTGGTGCTGGGCTTCGACGTCGAGCCCGCACTCGATCATGGTCTGCATCATCTCGTTCCGCAGATTCATCATCTGATCGGCGGGCGGGACGGGGAAATAGCCTTCCTTGTAGCGAACTTTGTAGCCCAAGTTCGGGCCTTCCTTACGGCCGCGATTCCACTCGCCTTCGATGCTGTCGAGGTGGTAATAGCCTTCGTTGGCCCGCTGATCGAAGCGGACGTCGTCGAAGATGAAAAACTCGGCCTCGGGTCCGACGAAACAGGTGTCGGCGATGCCGGTGCTCTTGAGATAGTTGACCGCCTTGCGGGCGACGTTGCGTGGATCGCGCGAATAATCTTCGCGGGTGATCGGATCCTGGATGTTGCAGATCATCACCAACGTGGGAATCGTGGTGAAAGGATCGATGAAGGCGGTCTCGGGCTGCGGCACGACGAGCATGTCGCTTTCGTTGATCGCCTGCCAGCCGCGGATGCTCGAGCCGTCGAAACCGAGCCCGTCTTCGAAGACGTCCTCGACCAGTTTGCCAACTGGAATCGTGAAATGCTGCCACAAGCCGGGAAAATCCATGAAGCGGAGATCAACCGACTTGACCTCCTTTTCGCGGCACAGGGCCAAGACTTCCTTGGGAGTCACTTTTTTGCCTGATTCGCCAAGCATGACAAAAGCTCCTCGAAAAAACGGTAGGCACCGCTAGAAGTGAATCCGCCATGCGCGCTCGTGCCTGGAGTGCTGCGACCGAGCGGTGTAACGGCCGCCAGTCCGCGAGCTGAGAAAGAGCGGGACTCCGCCATGATAGGCGATCCGCGGCGCGATGCAATCAGCCGGGCTGAGACGGACAACGGGAAAAAAACACACCCCGGCGGGCGCTCGGCTCGCCGGGGTGCGGTGATCGACCGGAACTCGCCAGGACGCGACGGGCAGAACCCGCGGCGACCTGGGCGAGGTTGGTTGGATCCGAACAGACTTTACTTGATGAACAACATCTCCGCGTAGGTCGGCAGCGGCCAGTATTCGTCGGCCACGATCATTTCCAGCTTGTCGGCGACGTCGCGAACTGCCTTCATCGCCGGCAGCACTTCGTTCTGATAGTGCTTGGCATGGGCCAAGAGATCGCCCGAGCCATGGTGCTCGCAAGCAGCTTCCAGCTTGCCGATCTTGCCTTCCAGGTCGCCGATGAGCGCGGTGAGCGCATCGAGCGAACCGGTGTGCGGCGTCTTGCCCAGGTTCTTCAGCGCCAGGGCCGTTTCGGCCAGCTTGCCTTGATACTTCAGGGCGGCGGGCAGGATTTCGGTCTTGGCGATGCTCAAGGCAGTCAAGCTTTCCATGTTGATGTCCTTGACGTACCGCTCGACGTAGATTTCGTAGCGGCTGTGCATTTCACGCTCGGACAGCACTTGGTACTTCTCGAACAGCTTGATGTTCTTGTCGGCAATCAATACCGGCAAAGCGTGCAGCGTGCTCTTCAGGTTCGGCAAGCCGCGCTTCTCGGCTTCGGCGTGCCACTCGGCCGAGTAGCCGTCGCCATTGAAGACCACGGCTTTGTGGGCCTTCCAGAGATCTCCGACGACCTTTTGCACCGCGGCCGCCAGTTTCTTTGCATCGCCCCCGGAAGCTTTTTCCAATTCCGTGGCCACGTAGTCGATGCTTTCGGCGACGATCGTATTCAGCACGACCAGCGGGCCGGCAATCGACTGCGCCGAACCAACCGCCCGGAACTCGAAACGGTTGCCGGTGAAGGCGAACGGGCTGGTGCGGTTGCGGTCGGTTGCGTGCTTGGGCAACGGCGGCAACGTGTCGACGCCAATGGTCATCGTGCTGCCGTGCTTGGCGTTGCCACCACCACCCTTTTCCACCGCGTCGAAGATTTCCGACAACTGCTCGCCGAGGTAAATCGAGATGATCGCCGGCGGGGCTTCGTTGGCACCCAGGCGATGATCGTTACCGGCATGAGCCACGGCGGCTCGCAGCAGGTCGGCGTGCAGATGGACGGCACGGATCACCGCGATGCAGAAGATGAGGAACTGGGCGTTCTGCTCGGGGTTCTCGCCGGGATCGAGCAGGTTGCCGACGCCCGGACCACCCATCGACCAGTTGACGTGTTTGCCCGAGCCGTTGACGCCGGCAAAGGGCTTTTCGTGCAGCAAACAGGCCATGCCGTACTTCTGGGCCACCCGGGTCAGGGTTTGCATGATGGCCTGCTGGTGGTCGGTGGCGACGTTCGCGTTCTCGTAGAGCGGTGCCAGTTCGTATTGGGCCGGGGCCACTTCGTTGTGACGGGTTTTCACCGGCACACCCAGCTTGAACAGTTCACGTTCGGATTCGAGCATGAAGGCCAGAACGCGTTCGGGAATCGCCCCGAAATAATGATCTTCGAATTCCTGCCCCTTCGGCGGCTTGGCCCCGTAGAGGGTCCGGCCGCAAGTGACCAGATCGAGCCGCGAGAAATAGAAATTGCGATCGATCAGGAAGTATTCCTGCTCGGGACCGGCCGAGGCAAAAATGTGCGGCGACGAGTGATTGAACAGCTTCAAGACTCGCTGGGCCTGTTCGTTCAGCGCCTGCATCGAACGGAGGACCGGCGTCTTCTTATCGAGCGCTTCGCCCGTCCAAGAAATGAACGCCGTCGGAATGCAGAGGGTCGTGCCGTTCGGGTTTTCCAGGATGTAGGCCGGGCTGGTCGGATCCCAGGCCGTGTAGCCGCGGGCTTCGAAAGTAGCCCGAATGCCGCCCGAGGGGAAACTCGACGCGTCAGGCTCGCCCTGAATCAACTCCTTGCCGCCAAACTCGGCCAAGGCGTGGCCGTCGCCGGTCGGAGCCAAGAAGCTGTCGTGCTTTTCGGCCGTCAGACCGGTCAAAGGGTAAAACACGTGGGCGTAGTGGGTCGCCCCCTTCTCGATCGCCCAATCCTTCATGGCCAAGGCCACGGCGTCGGCCACCGTCATGTCGAGTTTTTCGGCAGTTTTGATCGTTTTTTGCAGCGCCTTGTAAACCGACTTGGGAAGCCGATCCTTCATCACACCATCGCTGAACACGTTTGCCGCGAACAGTTCGCTGGTGGGCGTCTCGACGAAATTCAGCGACGCGCCATTCGTTTTGTAATTGGTTACAGCTGCGATGGCCGCCTCACGTGCACTGTTCAAGGTCCTGACTCCTCAAGAGAAAAGGTGGGTGGATGGGTCGTCCCGGGCTGAAAAACCGCTGCGGGGAGACGATCACTTAAGCAAATTACATGCCTCTTCGCTAGAGGGTGGGAATCCCCCTCGCCTGAAAACAGACGAAAACGTGTTTTCTTACCGCGATTTACGGCCCTCCTGCCCGAGGCGAAAACATGGCGACATCGTTGGCATTGCCACGGTTTGCCGCACGCCGTAGGCCAACTCCGCCTAGCACGTAGGCAAGTCGCTTCTTCGCTGCGCAGCAACAACGCATCGCTCGGCAGCGATCCGTTCGCGGATCGACTCCGTCGTCCAACAATCCGCTCGATCGAAGTACGACAACCACGTGTCACCGCATCGCACTCGTGGGCCAAGGTTCGCCGCGGAGTGGGCGTCAATGTCCCGAGGCTGACGCAGCAGAAGAGAAATGTGCGATCGCCTTGCGAGGCCACGGAAGGACCCGCCGTTCGGCTGGGGGGGCGGACGGCACGAAGCACTCACCGATGGGCGGCCATCCAAGACTCTTCGGTCGTGGGTGAGTCGAGTGGAGTCCCTCCACCCTTCGAGCGGGAGATGGAGCGGCGATCCAGCACGGCCAGGAAGGCCGGAACCAGAATCGGCCGCACGATGCACGTGTCGAGCATGACCCCCAGCGACAACGCGAACCCGAGTTCCAGCATGCCCCGCAACGTGCCGGTCAACATCGAAATGAACGTGCCGGCCATGATCGCCCCGCAACTTGTGATGATGCCGCCGGTCGAGGCGATTGCCACCCGCAGTCCCGGCAAGGGCCCGTGCCGCTGTTGCTCCTCGTTCACTCGCGTGACGAGATAAATGTTGTAGTCCTCGCCGACGGCGATGAGGATGACAAACAAAAAAATGGGCACTTTCCAATCGAGGCCCTGAAACGTACCGGCGTAGAGATGGCTGAACGTCCACAGCGTCGCGCCGATGGTCACGTAATAGCTGAACAACACCGAAACGATCAAATAGAGACAAACGACCGGCCGCCGCAGGATCACGATCAACACGCCGAGCACGGCCAATACCGTCAGCCGCCGAATCAGTCGCTGATCACTCTCCGTGACCCGCTGCAAGTCACGTACTCCGACCGTTGCGCCGACAAAGTCGAAGCGGGCGGCATGCCAGGGGGACTTGCGATCGGCAGCGATCTGGTTCAAGAGCCGATCGATGCCATTCAAGGCCTTCACTGCTTGCGGCGAAAAAGGCTCGTATTTCAGGACAACGTCGAAGCGAGCCACTTTGCCGACCAGTTCTGGAACCTGGGTCAGATAGGTAGCCCTCGTCACTTTGTGTTTTCGCGCGGCCGCTTTTCGCCAGCCCTCGGCGCTAAACGGCTGGAAATAGCCGGGAGGGTCGCCGAGTGGCTCGGTGATGCTGCGGACGCTGGAGACCCCGGGCGTGTCGTAGAGGATTTTGGTCAATTGAGCGATCTGTTTTTCACCGTCCCGCTCGTTGAAGTGTCCATCGTCTTCGACGGCCAGGATCGTCAGCGGAGTCATCTCGCCGGCCGGAAAATGATGCAAGGCCATCTCGGTTCCGATCACGCTCGGCCGATCGATCTGCAATTCGTTCAGCAAATCGTAGGTGACCGGGACCGAAAGGCCCTCGTAAGCAGGGGCCAGAAGAAGCAGAACGCTGCCCACAAGAATCAGGCCGGGATGCCTCGTGGTGACGGCCGCAACCCAGGTCCAAAAATGCTCCCAGCGAGATGCTTGGCAGGCCGCCTCCCGGACATTCGAAGTCGCGGGATTCCAGGTCGGCGCCTCGCCGCTGGGCTTTGCGCCGCTCGACTCCGGCTCTCCCGGTTTGCGCAAGGCACCGCGGACCCCGCCGGGCCAAAAAATCCGATCGCCGCCGGCCCGCACCAATGCCGGCGCCAGGGTGACGCAGGCCGCCAGAGCGACCAGCAAGGAAATCGCGATCGCCGGCCCGCTGTTGCGATATTTGCCGAAGTCGGCGAAATACATCATTCCCAGCCCGCAAATCGTGGTCATTGCGCTCCCGACCAAGGCATGGCCGACCCAGCCGACTGCGTCGGCCAGTGCGGTGGCCGCGGAAAGTCCTTGTTCGCGTTCTTCGCGAAAGCGGGAGATCAGAAACAGGCAAAAATCGGTGCCGGCGCCAAATAAGATGACGACGATGAAAATCTTCGTGGTGGAAAAGATCTTGAAGTGCCACCAGGAGAAACCGTCCAAACGATTCACTTGCGTGAGCAGGGCCAACAGGTCGGTCGCCACGAGGAGCGAAACGCCGATCGTCACCAGCGGAATCAGGGCTAACAGCGGCGCTCGATATACCAAGAGCAGAATCAGCACGACCAATCCGATGGTCGTCCACTCGGTGTTTTTGATGCTTTCGCTCGCGCTTTTCAGCATGTCGCCGCCCAGCGCGGCCGAGCCGGTGACCCCAAGTTTCAGACCCTTTGGGAAATCTTTCGCAGCCTCGGTATCGCGCACCAGTTTGAGAATACGGTCGAGCACGCGGATATTGTCGACCGCCATGAACTCGTTCGAGAGCTTCACCAGCACGATCGTCGCCTGGCCCTCGGGCCCGACTCGGCTGGTCAGCTTGTCGCCGACGATTTCGCTCTCGCGCGTGTAGATGTCGACGATCGGCAAAGTGGACTCGAGCGCGTGGCACGCTTCGTTCAGACGGTCGACCACGGCCAGATCGTCAGGCAGCAATGCGCCATCGGGGCGATCCACGACGATCGCGACCACGCTCTTGGCCCGATTGTCGGGAAACGCGTGGGCAAGAAGCATTTCTCCCTGCACGCTGGGCATCCGCTCGGGCAGGTACGCCAGGTCGCCGTCGTGGGTCACCTGGTCCCAGCGCGGGGCCACGGCGTGAAGAGCGGCGGCCAGGACCAACCAGGCCCCGATCACCAAGAGCCAATGACGAGCGATCCACCGTCCGACGCCTGCGAACATATCGGAAGTCTTTGCACATGTGGAAAGGCGCCGCTGCTCGCCGCCCCGCCGGCGAAAGGCAGCCTAGAATCGTATCGCGCGCGGCCAGGCGAGACTACCGGGCTGCCGGGGAGGAGGCAGGATTCGGGCGGTGATTCGCCACCCTCATTTGGCCATATCTCCCAATCTGCGCAAGCGGCAAGCATCGTGCGCCGGCTAAGGAGCATTTGGACGTTGGGCTAGCAGACCGTAGGGCGATCGATCTCCCCCGCCGAGCGGCGCTCGGCGTATACTTCCGCCCCGCAATATCTCGCGAACTTCCTTCGAGGAGTCTGCTTCAAGCCATGGTCCGTCATTTGATCACCGCCGTTTGTTGGTTGCTTGCTCTTGCTGCGCTGGCGGTCGTCGGCGTGGTCGTCTGGTTTCCGCGCGACACGGCCACGCAGCAAGCAATGGTCCAGAAGATTCTGGATCTGGATTCGTTCCAGAATCTGGTCCGCGAGGAAATTCTCGACGGCTTGAAGAGCGAATACCACAGCCAGCATCACTGGGGCCAGCAAAGAGAGGCCCACGAAGTGCGGGTAAAAGGAAAGTGGTTCCAGCCGCATCTCGAGCACACCACCAAAGAGGTGAACGACGGCCTGTGGCAACGGTTCGTCACTACGCTCGTCGAGCCCCAGGAGAATCTCGAAACGCGGCTGGAAGCGGTCCAAACGACCGCCGACGGCGTAGCATTCACGCTGTGGGTGCAAGCCAGGGTCCGCGGCCAAGGGCAATTCGAGCGCTGGAAGCAGGGGGTAAAACTGTTCGACGTCTCGACCGATGCCGACGCGACGGTGAATGCCCGCATCCAGTGCAGCGTGGCGATTCACCGCGAGCCGGGCAGCGTCGTCGACGATGTCGTGCTCGATCCCGAGGTGCCCGCCATCGATTTGGAGCTTACCGACCCCGATCTAAAGCGAATCGGCAAGCTCGGGCACGACGTGTCGCACGAACTGGGAGAGGCGTTGCGGCCCACGATCGCCCAGGAGTTGGTGCGACGGGAGCCCAAGATCGTCGAGCGGGCGAACGTGTCGATCCACCGCCATCCCGAGCGTTTGCGGTTTTCGTTCGACCGGTTTCTGGCCTCCGGCTGGTCGAAAATCGAAGGCAAGCTGGCCCGGGGTTCGACCGGAACCGAACAAAAGTAGCGCTACCGGTCGTCGCGAGCCGTCTCGATGATGGTCATCAAAACCTGGCCTTGCCGCACGGGCCGGTTCAACAGCAACTCGTGAACGCTCCAGGTATTGATCCGGCCATCGACGGGGCTGGTGACGAGCAGTTGCTCCCGCTTGTTTTCCAGTGCTTTGACCTGCGCGACGA
>DATJTR010000214.1:0-3135 GCA_035503215.1 Pirellulales bacterium | reverse complement strand
GCCGGTGGCGATCATCGCCCGCAGCGGCCGGGGAGAACGGACATAGCTGCGTTTCAGCAGCGTGTGGGCCGGGGTCAAAAACCGCTGCGTGTTGTAGATGGCCAGGAACAAGCGGCCGCCATCGGCCACCGGCAGCACCACGTTCGCCAAGGCCTGCCACATCGCGCCAGTATGATGCAGCACGCCCCAGGAGTAGACCAAATCGAACTTGCCCAGCGAGCGCAAATAATCGGCGTCGAGCACCGAGCCTTCGTCGATGGTCCACTCGTGATCGTCGCCAAAGAACCGCTCCCGCAGCCGCCGCGTGCAAGCCACCGATTGCGGATCGTAGTCGAACGAATGGACCCGGGCTCCCAGCCGCCGCGCCGCCAGGCTGAACAGCCCGCTTCCCGATCCGACGTCGAGCAGCGACATTCCGGCCAGCGAGCCGGCTTCGAGCATCTCTCCCAGCGAGCGTTCGGCGGCGGCAATTCGCTCGGGCGTCAGGCGCTGCAGAAATCTTTGCCAGTTCCTGCCGAACTCAAACCGCTGGCCAGCCGCGACTTCGCGGCCGTGTCGGCCCCGCGTGCCATGATTCTCGCCGCCCGTCGCGGCCGTTTGCACTGCTGACATGTGGGCATTCCTTTGCTTCGCTGTGCCTCGCCTTGCCGCCGCGCGGCGATCCTTCCGCGGCATCCCAACCGCGCTGCCGGCTGCTTGCGAGTCGTCACCTATAACACTGCCGCCACGTTCCCGCTACTGGGAAATCGCAGCGCCTTAAAACCGCGCCCTGGGCTGGGCCGCGCGCCAGCATTGCGCCTTCTCGGCCCTCGCGCATTCCGAGCGCACTGCCGCGAGCGGACGGCGCGTTTTGCACGGCGAATCCGTCCCCCGCGCCGGGCCGCAGGGCAAACCGCCTTTGAATCGTTTTCTGCTTGATTCCTCCGGCAGCGCGGGCCGACATAAATTGCTGACCCACCGCGATGCGCCGGCCTGGAACGAATACTCCGGCGCAAACTTTGCCGCCCCGCTTGCAGCGCCCCGCCCGCCCCGCCGACAGTTTCACCGCCCCACTGTCGGCCGCAATCTCCACCCAGGGAGAAAACCGTGTCCGCCCACAGCCGTCTCGCTTACCTGTATCTTGCCTATCTCTCCAAGCCGGCCGGCGATCGGGTTTTGTATCGGGCGATCCAGCGGCATCGCTGGCACAGGATTCTGGAGATCGGCGTCGGC
This sequence comes from Pirellulales bacterium, assembly GCA_035503215.1. GTDB lineage: Bacteria > Planctomycetota > Planctomycetia > Pirellulales > PALSA-1355 > DATJTR01. Next base: position 1,923 of record DATJTR010000214.1, on the reverse strand, counting down.
TCGGGTCAGCGGGCGCTGCGCATGCTGGGGGTGGCCGCCCGGCATCATGCCTTGGACGATCTGCTCTATGTGGGCATCGACCTGTTCGAAGCCCGCCCGGCCGGCTCGCCGGGCCTAAGCCTGAAAGAGGCACACCGGCAATTCAAGGCCCGGCAGTTCAAGGCCCAACTAATCCCCGGCGATCCCTATTCGGCGCTGATGCGGGCGGCCAACGCGCTGCCAAACATCGACCTGGTGGTGATTTCGGCCGGTCAAAATGCCGCCTCGCTCGCCCAGGCCTGGTTCTACTTTCCCCGCATGCTCCACGCCCAGAGCGTCGTCTATCAGGAGCAAGCCGGCGCCGACGGGGAGTTGACCCTCGGAATCGTCGAGCGGGCCACGATCGACTCCCGCGCTCAAAAGCCACACCGTCGCTCGGTCGCCTGAGGCCTGCGGGACGGAAGCATTACCCGTACCACGCCCATCCTGGGCGCGCTCCGTCACTCTCGCGGCCAATGGGGCTGTCGGCCGCCAATCGCAGCCCGACGCGCGGCCCTCGTTCAAGTGTCCGCCCCCGGCAGGCAATATTCGCTTGTCGAATCCCTGCCGGCAGATGTCTCGCGGACAACGTGACAAAGGCTTTCCCCTCGGCGTATGATGGTTCCAGGAACGAGGGGGTTTGCTGCAATGCTCGGGGGGTGGTGGAGTGCCGTTGGCGGCGGCAGTCCGAGGGGTCGAATGTCCCCGGCTCGAGATGCATGTGATCCAAGAGGCGCGCCAGCGGCTTTCGCGGCGGACGAACCGAACCGCGGCCGTTTGCGTCTAAGGGGTTGGGAGGGACTTCAGCGGGTGGCCGAATCTGCTTTCTTACCGCTCGATGCCACGGTGATCACGCCCCGTGAGGCATCGACCAATCTGAGCAATCCCTGCGCGCGGGTCGAGTTGGTCCGGGGAAGCGGTCCCCACATTACGACCGAGACGACCAACCTGCTGCGGATGCGGCTGCGCGGAGCGGCCCTCTGCTTGCTGTTCGGCTTCGGTGCGTTCTTTCTGTGGCGCGTGGCCGACCACCGTGTGCTCGGCCAACCCGGCACGGTCCTCTTTTTTGCCGACGGCGTCGTGATTTGCGTGCTGGGCTTCAGTTGGCTCAGCCTCTGCCAGAAGTGCAACATCTCGTATTCTCGGCTGCGCTTTTACGAAGCTTTGATCTTCGGCGATCCGGCCATCTATCTGTTGATGGTCGAATACTACCGGATGACCGACTGCGCCCAGCACGGCTATCTCCAGCAGCCCGTGGCCTCGTGGTACGCCCTGATCTTCACCTACGCCCTGTTCATTCCCAACACCTGGCGGCGGGCGGCGGTGGTCATCGTCTCCCTGGCCGCGGCGCCGGTGCTGATGATCGCCTGGCTATCGATGCAGCACACCCTGTGCAGTAAGCTTTTGCACGAGAACCCGAACTACCTGGTCGAAGTCATCCTCTTTCTCGCGCTCGCGGTCGTCTCCAGTGTCTACGGCACCCACATGATCGGCTCGCTGCGCCGCGAAGCGTTCGAGGCCCGCAGGCTGGGGCAATATCGCCTGCTGCGGCTGATCGGCTCGGGGGGCATGGGAGACGTGTACTTGGCCGAGCACCGCATGATGAAGCGCCCCTGCGCCATCAAGGTCATTCATCCCAGCAAGGCCGACGATCCCGAAGCCCTGGCCCGTTTCGAGCGCGAAGTTCACGCCACGGCCCAGCTCTCGCATTGGAACTCGATCGAAATCTTCGACTACGGCCGGGCGGAAGATGGCACGTTCTACTACGTCATGGAATACCTCCCCGGCCTTAGCCTGGCCCAGCTCGTCGAGCGGCACGGCCCGCTGTCGCCGGCCCGCATGGTGTATCTGCTTGGGCAAGTCTGCGATGCGCTGGGCGAAGCTCACGCCGCCGGACTGATCCAT
>DATJTR010000213.1:0-5362 GCA_035503215.1 Pirellulales bacterium | reverse complement strand
TGAATCGTGTACCAGCCGCTGGCTGGCATGCCGTCGCGGAAATCGTCGAGCGGATGATAACCCCCCTTGGGCAGATCGCGCATGCGCTCGTACAGAGACTGATATGGGGGCGCCTGCTTGAGCACGTCTTTGAAGTAGCGGGCCTCGCCGTTCAAAAAGCCCTTGGTGGTGCGATCGAACGGGGGGACGAGGTCCCAGTGTTTCGTTTCCGGCCGGGGCTCGAAGCGAACGGCCCGCTCGACGCACTGTTCGGCCGCTTCGAGGTATTGCCTGAGCAGATAGCTGGAAGTGACCAGCTTCTCGCCGTTGCTGGCGAATCCCTGCACACGGTTGTCGTCGGGGAATTCGCGCGTCGGATCAAAGGCGGCGACGTTCAACTTCAGCAGATCGCGGATCGAGTTGCGATATTCGCTGCGGTTGAGCCGGCGCAGCACCGTGGCGGCGGCTTCGGGGTTCGCACGGGCGTGGTCCGCCAGGCGGTCTTCCAACTCGGCCACCACCTGGCGGCGGACGTCGTCGGCCAAGGGGGGCTTGTCTCCCGGCGGCATGTTCCGACGCTCGACTTGCAAGAGCACGCGGGACCAAGTGGATGCGTTCTCGGCGGTGATCGTGTCGCCCAGCGATTCGAGCGACAGGCCGGCCTCGCGTCCCGCGTCGTCGTGACATTCCAGGCAGCTCTGCGACAGCACGCCGCGCAAGTCGGCGGCAGCCGCCGGCCCGGTCGCGGCCGCTCCAATCGAGACGACGAGCAGCAGAAAGGGAGATACGGGCCGGCGCATCGTCGTTAACCCAACTCCTTGAACGACGCGGTGCTGTAGGCGAAGCGATCCGCCTCGATGCCGAACCGCTGCACCATGGTCAGGTAAAGATTCGACAGCAGGATGCGGCGGCCTTGTTCCTCGGGCAATTTCACGTGGGTGCGATGCTTGTAGCCGCCACCGGCCACCAGCACCGGTAGATTCTTGTTCGTGTGGGCGCTACCGTCTCCCATGCCGGAGCCGAACAGGATTTGCGTGCTGTCGAGGAGTTCCAAGTCGGCCAGTTTCCGCATGAAGCGCGCCAACTGCTCGATCTGATAACGTTCGATCTTACGCATTCCCGTCATCAACGTGGGGTCTTTGCCGTGGTGCGAATAGAAGTGATAACCCTTGGCGTCGAGGCCGACCCCAGTGGTGTCGAAGGCGCCGGGGACGTCGATCGTCGCCACGCGCGTCGAATCGGTTTGCAGGGCCAGTGCCAACAGATCGAGCAAGATCGGCAATTGCTGCGTCACGGGGCCGTTGGTCGGTTCCTTCATGTCGACCTTGGGACGCGGATAAGCGAGCCAGGCCTTTTCCTGCTGCAGATTGACTTCGACCTCGCGGATCGAGGTGAAGTATTGGTCGAGCTTGCGGCGGTCGCCGTGGCTGAGCCGGCCTTGCATGGCCTGGGCTTGATCGTTCACTGCGTCGAGAATCGAACCCTGCCGGTCGTAGCGGGCCGCTTGCTCCTGACCCTGCCCGGCCGGGTCGTCGACGAACAACATCTGGAACACGCGGCTGACTTTCAGCACCGGCGGCACCAGCACGCCGGAACGGGTCCAAGACAGCTCGCAGCCGCCGCCGGCGCTGCTGCCGGCCGAAGTGTTGAGCACCGGGAACCGGGTGCGGCCGGCCATGGCCTCGCCGCAGAACTGGTCGATCGTGATGTTGCCGTTGGGCATGCCGGCCGCTTCGTTCATCCGCACGCCCGACAGGAAAGTGTGGGTGCCGGCGTGGCCGCCGCTGATGCCGTGATCGAGGTTCGAGAACACGGTGAAATATCCGCGCAGGTCTTCCAGCGAGCGCAGGTTTTCGGGCAGCGCCGCTTCACGCTCGGTCTCGGTCGGAAAGAAGGCGTCGGCAATCATGCCGAACGGATTGGCGAGGCAGACGAGCCGGCGAATTGGATGGGTCGGCTCGGCCCGGGCCACGCTCTCCAACAGGGGGAGCGTGAGGCAAACCCCGGAGGCGCGCAGGAATTGACGCCGATCGAATCGCGGGCGCACAGGCGCGGCGTGGCTCATGGGAAAAGCTCCGGTCAGGCGGGAGAACAAACGGGAGGCAATTCTAATCGTGCGGCGGGTGGGCCAGATGCCGCTCAAGAACGCAGTTTAATCGAATCGCAAGGCCTTGGCAAACTTGGCCTTGCCGGGCGCAAGGCTGGCGACGGGGGGCCACCGGCCGGTTAGAATCGAACCCAACGTAGTCCCATCAATGATCCCGCGAGATTCCCAGGAAAGCGCGATGAAAGCCATCCGGCTCCATTTCCCGCGTGCGTTGTTTGCGGCCCTGTTCATTGCTTGCCTCACGGTGGTCTCGGCCCTTGGGGCCGACAAGCCCGCCGCCAATGCCCGGCAGCGAAGGCCCAACGTGATCGTGGTGCTCAGCGACGATCAGGGCTACGGCGACTTTGCCTGCCTGGGCAACCCGGTCGCCAAAACGCCCAACATGGACAAGTTGTTCAGCCAGAGCGTGCGGTTGACCGATTTTCACGTCGCCCCCATGTGTACGCCGACGCGCGGGGAGTTGATGACCGGGCTGGACGCGCTGCACAGCGGTGCGTCGAGCGTGTGTGCGGGCCGCTCTTTCATTCGCCGCGGCATTCCGATCATGCCCGAGATTTTTGCCGCCAGCGGCTACCGCACGGCTCATTTCGGCAAGTGGCACCTGGGCAACAGCTATCCGCACTTGCCCCACCAGCGCGGCTTTCAAGAAAGCGTGTATCTGCTGGGCTGGGGAATCACGTCGCTGCCCGACGTCTGGCAGAACGACTGCTTCGACGGCCGCTTTTATCACAACGGCGTGCTGCAAGAATATCCTGGCTATTGCACCGACGTCTGGTTCGATCTTTCGATGGCGTGGATTCGCCAGCAACAGGCGGCCGGCGAGCCGTTCTTCCTGTATCTGCCGACCAACGCCGTGCATGGTCCGCACTGGGTCGCCGAGAAGTACAAACAGCCGTACCGCGACCAGGCACAGCCCGAATTCTGGGGCATGCTGGCCAACCTCGACGAGAATCTCGGCCGGCTGATGACCATGCTCGACGAGACCGGCCTGGCCGATAATACGATTCTGATTTACTTCAATGACAATGGCGGCACCAATGGCGTCAAGATCTTCAACGCCGGCATGCGTGGTGGCAAGACGACGCTGTACGACGGAGGACACCGCGCCGCCTGCTTTATCCGCTGGCCGGCCGGCGGGCTGGGCGCGCCGCGCGATGTGCCCGAACTGACCGAAGTGCAGGATTTGCTTCCCACATTCATCGATCTGTGCGGATTAAAAGCGCCGGCAGGGGCACACTTCGATGGCACGAGCCTGGCCGGACTGCTCAAGGGAACCAGCGATAGATTGCCGGAGCGGATGCTCGTCGTGCAATACGGCCAGACGCCCACCAAGGGAAACGCGGCCGTGCTGTGGAAGCGTTGGCGGCTGGTAAACGACACGGAACTCTATGATCTGGCGACCGATCCCGGACAAACGAAGAACGTGGCGGCCGAGCACGCCGACGTGGTCGAGCGGATGCGCGAGCATTACAACGCCTGGTGGGATGGGGTGGCACCAAAGCTCGAAGATTTCAGCCCGATCAGCATCGGCGACGACGCGGAAAACCCGGTCTGCATGACGGCGGTCGATTGGATGAACGTCTATTGCGACAACGCCTACGACGTGCGGAACGGCAAGACCGTGAACGCTCCGTGGTCGGTTCTGGTCGAGCAGGAAGGCGTGTACGAGATCGCTCTGCGTCGCTGGCCGGCCGAAGCCGACGCGGCCATTACAGCCGCCGTGCCGGAATTCAAAGCGGTCGATGGCAAGCTGCCGCCGGGCAAGGCGCTGCCGATCGCGGCGGCGCGGCTCAAAGTCGGCGAAATACTCGACGAAACGAAACCGGTCGGGCCGGACGACAAGCTGGTGAGCTTTCGGGTGCGGCTCGACAAGGGGGCCAAACTGCCGATGCAAAGCTGGTTCTTGGCGGCCGACGGCTCCCCGGTGTGCGGCGCCTTTTACGCCTATGCGAAAAGGTTGCCGGCCGAAAAGTAATCGGAGTGAATGAGCTGGTATGGTGCGTGATTTCGGACGAGGTGCGGATGGATGCAGCGAATCTGCCGGCGAGTGCCACGATCGAGGTCGGTGGCGTGACTGTGCCGCGCCTTGTTTACGGCACGGCCTGGAAAGAAGACGCGACCGAGCGGCTGGTGCGGCTGGCGATTGACCAGGGATTTCGCGGCATCGACACCGCGAATCAGCGCCGTCACTATCACGAAGCGGCGGTGGGCCTGGCGATCCAACGGGCAATCGCCGACGGCGTGGTGCGCCGCGACGAGTTGTTTTTGCAAACGAAGTTCACGTTCCGCCGCGGACAAGATCATCGCCTGCCATACGATGCCGATGCGCCGATCGGCGAGCAGGTTGCGCAATCGCTGGCCAGTTCGCTCGAGCATCTGGGAGTTGACACTATCGACTCCTACGTGCTGCACGGACCGAGCCGGAGCGTGGGACTCGCGGCCGACGATTGGGCGGCGTGGCGAACGATGGAGGAGATTCACTCCAGTGGCCGAGTGCGGCTATTGGGAGTGAGCAACGTTTCGCTCGAGCAGTTGCGCCTGCTTTGTGCTGACGCACGCGTGCGGCCGAGCTTCGTGCAAAACCGCTGCTACGCCAGCACCGGCTGGGATCGGCAGGTGCGGCAGTTCTGCGCGGTAGAAGGGATCGTGTACCAGGGCTTTTCGCTGCTCACGGCCAATCGGGACGTGCTGGCTAGCGAATGGCTTGGCCAGATTGCCCGGCAGCACGGCCGCACGCCGAGCCAGACGATTTTTCGCTTCGCCCTGGACGTGGGAATGATCGCGCTCACGGGCACGACGAGCGCCGAGCACATGCGCGAGGACCTGGCGATTTTTGATTTCCGCTTGGCCGCGGAAGAAATCGCCGCCATCGAATCGTTGGCCCTCGCCGGCGGCAGGGCGTAGCCGGGCGCGAACTACGCGTGTGCGGCTACGGACTCGCGGCCTGCGGCAGGGGCCAGGCCGAGTCGAACGCTCGCACGAGTTGACCGGGGCGATAGCGGCCGGGCTCCGTGGTTTCGAAGGTCCAGCGAGCGCCGCGGAAGCCGTAGACGCCAACGTGCATACCCGCCAGCCAGCCGCTCTTGAATTTCACGGCGTCGGCTGGCACGGCCAGCGGCGCGAGCTTTTCATCGACGAGCAGCACGCTGGCCTTGCCGCCAGGCGGGCCGTCGTGAAACAGGCCTTGGAATTTCATGCCGGGACCCGAGAAGAACGAGATCGTGACTGCGTTCCCTTCGACGCTGTCGACCCAGCCGGCCAGTCCGCGCTCGTTGA
>DATJTR010000212.1:0-3280 GCA_035503215.1 Pirellulales bacterium | reverse complement strand
CGACGGCCACGGTCGCGACCTGGCCAGGGTAGGCTTCGGCGGTCTTGCGCAGACCCAAGCCGATCTGCTGCCACAAGTGAGGCAAGTCCCAATACAGGTGGCCAGCCATGGGGACAGCCGCGTTGCCAAAGCGATACGTTTCAGCCAGATCGAGTCGCGCGCCATCGAACAAGCCGGCGATGTGACGGCCACTCGATGCTCCCAGGTCGATGGCGGTGTAAATCCTCTTGGTCTGTGCCGACATGGCTGCTCCTGGAACGGACGGTCGCCTGGACTTGGCGAGAGTGGATTACAGTCGGATTAGAATGACCCTCGCTGCCGGCGGCGTCAAGCAAGCGGCTGTTCAACCGTTGGCTGGCTGGGTAGTTACGTACTGGGGACAGCACTTCCAAATCGGGCCGAACCCCAGCCGCGCGCAGATTGAAGAATCCGGCGGGAGTGTGCCGATAATCAGGGTTGGCCCCGATAGTTGACTTACTTGACAAACATTCGTAAGATTGACGCGCAAAATGGGGATTTCGCACGGGCGCTGCTGGCGCTCTGGGCTTCTATGGCGAGCACAACGGAGCCGATGTCTAACTCGTCTTTTCTCGCGGCGTCGAGGGTCGGACCGACGGTCGAAGGACAGTCGGTCTTTACGCCCGCCACGCCCTCCCCGGAGCTGCTCGACGAGCTGAGCGAAGCGAGCCATCGGCTCGAATCCGCCGAACCGGACGAGATCATCCGCTGGGGGGTCGAGCGGTTTTTCCCCAAGCTCACCATGGCCACGGCGTTCGGCCCGGAAGGCTGCGTGATTCTGCACTTGTTGGCCCAGATCGAGCCGCGGACCCACGTTTTCAACTTAGACACCGGCTACCAGTTCGCCGAGACGCTCCGCTTGCGTGATCGGATTGCCGAACGCTATGGGATCGAAGTCGAGCTACGCCGGCCAGCCACGACCATCGAACAATACGAGGCAGCGCACGGCGGCCCGATCTACCAGACCAATCCGAATCAGTGCTGCTTCGATCGCAAGGTGCGGGTGCTGCAACAATCGATCGTCGGAATGGAAGCGTGGATGAGCGGCATTCGCCGCGATCAATCGTCGCCCGATCGAGCCCGGGCACCGATTGTCGGTTGGGATAAGAAATTCGGGCTGGTGAAGATCAGTCCGCTGGCCAACTGGACGAAGAAGCATGTCTGGAATCTGATCGTCGCACACGACATTCCGTACAACCCGCTGCACGATCAGGGCTACACCAGCATCGGTTGCTGGCCCTGCACCAGGGCCGTGATGTTCGGCGAAGACGAACGGGCGGGCCGCTGGAGCGGTCATGCCAAGACCGAATGCGGCTTGCACACCGCGGACTGACATCCGGACGACGCCCCGTGAAAGTCTCCGCCAAGACCGAATACGCCTGTCTGGCAATGCTGGAGTTGGCGGCCCGCTACGGGTCCGGCGAACCGGTGCGGATTCGCACGATCGCCGATGAGCACGGTATTCCCTCCAGGTTCTTGGTGCAGATTCTGCTGCAACTGAAGGGGGCCGGATTCGTGTCCAGCACCCGCGGCGCATCGGGGGGCTATCAACTGGTCAAACCGCCCCAAACGGTTTCGCTGGGGGAAGTGATGGCGGTCATCGAGGGGCAGGAGAACGAGCCCCCCGGCAACGCCGCGAATACTCGCTCGCCGACGACGCGCGTGCTGGCCGAAGCCTGGCGGCAGATCGCCCAAAAGGAGCGCGACATGCTGAGCGCCATCTCCTTCGGCGATCTGGTGCAGCGGGTGAAACGCAATAGCGAGAATATGTATTACATCTGATGGGCAGCGCCGCGACGATGGCGCTGGCCCACGCGCTTCATTCTGCCCGCGCCTCGTGCAGGCGATGGACCACGTCAGCGGCGATCCGCGCGAAAACGTCGCCCCATTGACCGAATTTCGTCTGCCGGAAGATCCGCATCGTCGGATACCAAGGAGAATCATCACGCTCTTGTAGCCAGCGCCAATCGGGCGAGAAATGCAGCGCCAGCGAGACCGGTGCGGCAAGCGCGCCGGCCAGGTGGGCAATCGCCGTGTTCGACGTGACCACTAAATCGAGATTGCGGATCACGGCCGCCGTGTCCATGAATGGTCCCGTCGCGTTGTCCAACCGTTCGGCGAGATCGATCACCGCAAAATCGACAGTCGCGATCTGCTCGCTGCCAAAGCCCTTTTGCAGACTGACGAGTTGCACGCCCGGCAGCCCGGCGAGCGACGCGAATTCCGTCAGTGGCACCGAACGCCAAGGATCGGAAAAGTATTCACGCGATCCTTGCCAGGCGATGCCGATTTTCATTCCGCCTATGGCCGCCAGTTCGCGCTGCCACGCTTCGCTCAGCTCACGATCGGGCAAAAGATAGGGCACGTCGCCCGGAATCGCCCGCGTCGCCCCGAGCGCTGCCGGAGCGCTCAAGAGCGGCAGATAATAGTCGCAGCGCGGCCAGTCGCTCTCCGACCCGAGAGTGAACAGCTCGTCGGCCAACGATTGAATCGACAGCAGCGGGACAAGCAACCGCTGGACGGCCAGTACAACACGCGCACCGCGCTGCCTGAATTCTCGCGCATACCGCGCGAACTGAATCGTGTCGCCCAGCCCTTGTTCCGCCACCAACAACAGGCTGCGGCCAACAAGCGACTCGCCACGCCAGCGGGGTAGATCCGGGCGAGCCGCAAGCCCGGCAACTTCCAGCCGCCATTCGTGTGCGGCCCAGCCGCGCTCGTAATCGCCCCTTGTCAGGTAGCAGGTGGCCAATCCCAGGTGGGCGTCAGGCCAGCGCGGGTTGGAAGCTAAAGCTCGCTCGTAACTCGCGGCCGCCTCGTCGATCTTTCCCTCGCTCAGCCGCACGTCGGCCAGGGTTTTGTGCGCCAACCCATGGTCGGGACGGACTGCGATTGCCCGCTCGCACTCGGCGGCGGCCTCATCGAGTCGGCCTTGTCGGGCCAACACGTTGCCCAAGTTAGCCCTGGCTTCCGCATAGTCGGGTTTGAGCGCGATGGCACGTGCATATTCCGCGGCGGCTTCGTCCAGCCGGTTCTCGGTCCAGAACAGGCTGCCCAGATTGTTGTGGGCTTCGGCAAAATCGGGCCGCAGCGCAATTGCCCGCTTGAACCGCTGCCGAGCCTGCTCCAAGTGGCCGTTTTGGGCCAGGATGATCGCCAGGCTGTTGTGCGGTTCGGCCCAGTCGGGTTTGAGCGCTAGCGCCCGTTCGAAATGCGTTGCTGCTTCCCCCCACCGTCCGAGGCCAAACAGCAGGTTGGCCAA
>DATJTR010000211.1:0-2336 GCA_035503215.1 Pirellulales bacterium | reverse complement strand
CGGCCGTCGAGCCCGCCTTGTTCCCACAATTGCGGCCAGAAAAAGCCGTTCTCGCGGAGGTATTCGGTCAGGGCCTTGTTGTCGGTGTCCAGGCTCACGCCGATCACCACGAACTGGTCGCCATATTTCTTCATCATCCGTTCGAGCTGAGCCATGTCGTTCCGGCAGACGTCGATGTCGCTCTGCCAGTAGTGGATCAGCACCACGCGGCCTTTCAGCTCCTTCAGGTCGAACGTCTTGCCACCCAGGGTCTTGCCCTTGAGAGCCAGCACGTTGCCGACCGATTCGATCCGCCGCTTGGCCCCTTCGCACTTCACGGCCGAAGGACTCTTGGGAAAATTCTGCACCACGCGGGTGTACCACTTCACCGCGTTGGAGTCGTCGCCGGCAAATTCCTGGGCAATGCCCAACTGCAGCATGGCTTCGGCGGCGTCGGGACTCTTGGGATAGTCCTTGACGAACTGTTCCAGATCGACGAGCCATTGCCGTTGAATCTGCGTCGGATCGCCCGAGTTGGTCATCATGGCCTTGTTGTAGTTGGCCGTCATGATGCGGAACTGCAGATAGGCGGCCAGCTCTTCCTGTCCGTCGGCCGTGGCCTTGTCGCGCATCGCGGTCAGGCGTTCGATGCCCCCCGGAAACTTGTTGCGGGGCACCGCTTCGTTGATGATGTCGGCCGCCTGGCGGAGCCATTGAATCCGGTCTTCGGCACTCTTGCTGTCAGCAGCCAAGGCTTCGACAATCTCGACGCGGCGCTCGTTGTCGGCGGCCGACTTGTCGGCCTTCTTGTCGAGCTTCTCGTATTCGTCCATCAGCTCGCGATCTTTGGCGCTGGGGCCCCCCGGCGAATCTTCGCCCTTGGCAGCCGGAGCCACACCGCCGCTGGCCAGCACGCGGTCGGCCGAATCGCCCGGCCCGTCGACGAGCCGCCACACGTCGCCCACCTTCACCATCGTGCCGATAGGCACCTGGCCGCTCTTGCCGTCGCTTTCGGTCAGGGCAGCCACGTTGTCATACACGGTGATATCGGCGGTCGAGTCGTCGCTGCCGGTCGGAATCAGGCTCGGCCGGCTGCCGCCGAAATAGGCCCAATTGGTCGTCGGGCCGACGATCTTTTGGTTCTTGCGATATTCGACGAAGGCGGCCGGAGCAGCGGCGATCCGCTTTTGCAGCTCCTCGCGCTTCGCGTCGCCAAAGCCCAGATTGCTCAGCTCGGCGGCCGTGAGGATCAGGCGATCGAAACGCTGGGCGTCGCTGTCGCGCAGGGCGGCGACCACTTCGGCCGAGACTTCCTCGGGCGAAATCACCTGCCAGGTGTCGATCACCTTGTCTTCGTTCTTGTCGATGCCCCAGCGGGTGCCGGCCGTGTTCAGCCAGCGGCATTGGTCGGCCGTGCCGTTGTGATTCGTGTCGATGTCGCGATACGTCTCGACGCCGTCCTTGAAAAAGCTCCACTGGTCGACGGTGTTGTCGCCGTTCAGGTCGGCGAAGCTGCGCAGCGTCTGGCCGGCGGCGTTCTTGACCACCCAGCCGCTCTTGCCGGCGATCTTCTCGGGCTTGATCGTGCATTTTTCGATGTCGGCCGCGGCCGGCGTGTCGTATTCCACGTCCTTCTGCACCGGCTTGATGCGCAGGGCCTGAGCGGGCGAAGGCGGATTGGCGGCCAGCGCCTCTCCTGCCGTGAGCGACAAAACCAAAGCAGCCAACAGGCGACCGCTGGGCAAGTGGATCGTCATGGAACGGATTTCCTTGCGAGATGGACGAAAACGTCGGTTCTTGAAAAACGATGGGTTCGCTTCTGGGTCGCGGCCGAGCCTCTCGGTCGGCGGCGGGGCGAAGCGCCGGCATGCGGAAAAACGCCGTAACGAAAACCGCGGGCGGTTCGCCACTGTTTTCTTTCGGCGCGCGAAGCGCGCGAACATGATCCGGCGGCAACGATTTTTCCAATTGTAGGATTGCCCTCCCCGGCGGTCTGCCGCCACCGCCCCTGGCAGCGGCAGCGGTGCTGGCTGCGCCGTCACGTCGATCGCTCTCGGCAGATCGGGCCCGGCACGCGCAAAGGCTTTGCCGGCAAGCGGTTTGCCGGCGGCGGGCAGCGATGGGCCAGCGCGCGCGGTTTGAATTGACAGCGGGCCGGGGGCACCTAAAATACGCTATTCCCCACCACGCGACGGGCCAGCCCAGGCAGTCCGCTCCGTGGCTCGTGGGGAGAACTTCGGCCCGCGGCCGGGTGTCCTGGCGTAGGCCCACCCGCGGGCGGCAATGTGGCATCCGCCGACTTTAGCCCGCCGGGCGATTCGTCGGGCGCATAGCTCAGTTGGTTAGAGCGCGTCCCT
>DATJTR010000210.1:0-9879 GCA_035503215.1 Pirellulales bacterium | reverse complement strand
AGCTGGGCCGACACGGTGTGGACCGGCAGGCCGTCAAAATGTTCGTCCCACTTGGTGAGCCGGGAATAGAAGACGGCCGCGTCGGTGATCTGCATCGCCTGCCAATGGTCGGGGGAGGCGAGCGGCGTCTTTTCGCCGAAGCCGAGCACCAGTTTCGGCCGGTATTTGCGCAGTGCTTTGCCCAGCGCCACCCGGGCCTCGAACGTATCGAACAGGCGGCGGTTCGACAGGCCAAGCTGCACGCGCACATGCACGCCCAGGATTTCGGCGGCCCGCTCGGCTTCGGCCAGGCGAACTTCCGGTCCCGGAGAGCCGGGGGTCGGCTCGCCATCGGTCAGATCGATGATCCCCACGCGATAGCCTTGCCGTACCAGCCGGGCCAAGGTGCCGCCGCAGGCGATTTCGACGTCGTCGGGATGAGCCCCGACGGCAACAACGTCGAGTGGCGTCGTCTGGTTCATCGTGTGCGGATCTCGGGGGGAACGCGACGGAAGGGCGGCCTGGAAAACAGTTCAGTGCCGGGCGCTCAGGATTTGACGGCCCCGATCAAAAAACTGGGATTCAGGGCATCGAATCGCATCCGTTCCAGTTGGTAGGTGCCGCGGGCGATGTTGACCATCCACACCTGCGCTTCCGATGCCAGCCGCTGCAGCACATCGTGGACGCTGGCCAGCGACTCGATCGTGGCCACATTGACCACGATTCGGCCGCCGGGACGCAGCCGCTCGAACGCCAGCTCGACCACGCCGCCCAGCTCGCGGCCGCTGCCGCCGACGAAGACCGCGTCGGGCGCCGGCAACGAGTTCCAGGCGTCGGGGGCCCGGCCCAACACGGGCACGAGGTTGCGGACGGCGAACCGCTCGGCATTGGCAATGATCAAGGCGTGATCGTCGGCATCCATTTCGATGGCATAGGTGGTGCCGGCCGAGGCGATTTGCGCCGCCTCGATGGCCACCGAGCCGCTGCCCGCCCCGATGTCCCACACGACGCTGGCTGGCCCCAAATCCAACTCGGCCAGGGCCAAGGCCCGCACCTCGGCCGGAGTGAGCAGACCTTGCTTCGGTTTCGACTGCAAGAACGCTTCGTCGGGATTGCCGAACAGTCGCCGGCCGATCGCCTCGCTCGGCCGGTCGGGAACGTTCGGCTTGCGGACCAGAATCATCACGTTCAGCGGCGAAAACTGCTCGCCGGCGATCTCGGCCAATTCGCCTTGCGTCACCCGTTCATCCGGCGACCCGAGATTCTCGCAAACATAGGCCGAAAAATAATCGATCCGCCGTTCGAGCAGCGCCCGCGCGACTGCGGCCGGCGGGAATTGTTCGCTAGTGAACAGCCCGACCGTCGTTGCCGAGCGAATCCGCTCGACCACGTGCTCGAGCGGATGATTGGCCAGATTGGTGAGAAAAGCCTCTTCCCAACTTTCTTTCACCCGGGCGAAGGCCAACTGCATGCTGCTGACGTGCGGCACCACGTCGAACGAGTCTTTACCCAGCTTGTCGCAAAGATAGCGGGCGATGCCATAAAACAGCGGATCGCCCGAGGCCAGCACCACGGTCCGTTTGCCGGCGAGCGACGACAGCCGCTCGACCGCCTGCTCGAGGCTGGCGCCGAGCACGGCCCGCTGGGCTTTCGACGGAGGGACTTTGGCCAGCGTGAGCTCGGTTCCCAACAGCAGCTCGGCTTCGTCGATCAGTCGCCGGGCGGCAGCCGTAACGCCGTCGAGCCCGTCGTCGCCAATGCCGATGATGTGAATCTTGCGTGCCGCGGCCAAGGGAGTTTGCTCCGGTCGTGAAAGGGGAGACGACCCGGATTTTAAAGGATCGTCCTCGCGGACGAAAGCGGCTGGCGCTGCCGCGAAGAGATCGGCCACTTCGCGTGACGCCCGGAGCCTAACCGCCGTAAAACGCGGCGCTGCCGAAGCTGACGCAGGAAGTGCCGTCGGGCTCGACCGCCTGGCCGTATTTGAGCAGTTCGCCACGGCGAGGCTGCATCACTTCCAGCATCGTGTAGGTGGGGGACAGCCCGCAAATGCGGTTGGCGTCTTGCTCCCGGGCAATTTCGTCGAACATCGCTCCGGCGTCGGCCTGGCAAGCGGCGGAGAGGACGCGGAGATCGCTGGCGGTTTGCAGCTCGAGCCGCTCCTTGTCGAGCAGTTGCCGGTCGCCGAACCGCTGGCCGATGTGGGCCAGGTCGCCGCCACTGATGTACGAGACGCGGCCGCCCACTGGAGCGGGCTCGGCCGTGGCTGTGCCGGCGGGGTTCGCGCCGACTTGCAGGGCGCCCGCCCGCAGCGGCACGATTTGGCCGGCGGTGTATTCGGCCGCCGTTTGCCGCATCGCCGCGCTGAAGGCCGACACCGTGGCATCGCTGCGCGGCTGCCGCCCCTCGGCGATGAACGAATGGAACGAGCCCGTGAGGACCGGCACGATCTTGAACGGCCGCCGACCGCCCAGCAAATATTGCAAGAACAAGACCTGAAACTCGATCGAATGTTCGTGGCGATGGGCCAGATCGCCGGCAAACAGATCGACTTCGGCGCCGCCGGGCTGCTTTTTGAGGTTCGACGCCAAGCGATTGATGAACGACAGATCGGTCTCGACGGTGCCGAGCGGCGTGTCGAAATGCTTGCGCAAGGTCGAGAACAGGTAGCGCATCGGCGAATGAGCGGTGCCGAAGATCACGAACAGGTTGGCGTCGCTTTCGTCAACCAGCCGTTGATAGGCCCAAGCGAACGCCGGCCCGCCACGGCGCAAATCGATGTGCGGACTGAGCACGCCCATGAGTTGTCCGTCGCCATTCGCGCTGGCCGGAGCGGGAGTTGCGCCGGGGCGATCGAGACTAGCCGGCAAGCCCGGGCCGGCAGGGGGAAGAAACAGAGCATCGAGCTGTTTTAGCAAAGGCTCGGGCTCGGCGGCATAGGCGCCGCCGGCGTGAGCGGCAGGCCGCACCTTGCTGTTGAGGTATTGCTCAACCTCGGCCTTCCAGCGACGGCGAAATCGCTCGTTATCGAGAAACCAGCGCTCATCGAGCTGGGCGATCAATCCTTCGAGATCCTCGAGCGCCACCCCTTGCCCGAATTGCTTTTGGAACTGCTGCTGGATTTCGGCCAGCGTCCGCGCGCCATTCATCAGCGATGCCAGCACCGCGGCATGATAGGGAACGACGACCGAGGGGGCGAAGCCGTTCGGATCGCGCAGCGCGAATTGGACTTCGCCATTGGTTTGATTGACCGGAAAACATTCGACGTCGCGAAGCCGTGGTCGTAAGTCTTGCGTCATGCGAGAACAGCGCTCCGAAATCGGCTCGCGCCGCGTCGGGTAGAGGGACACGAGCCTGGCCGCCGAACGGGATCACGGGCCGTGCGAGCATTGTTCGATGCCGCCGGGCGAATGTCAATCAACGGGGCGCGGCAAGCTGAAGGCCTGGGCACGGCCGCGAAGAAATGGCCCGCGGGGGGCTCGTCTGGCAGAGGCAAGACCGGACGAGCCGCTCCGCGCGGGCGTTATGGATTGGTTAGCCCCGCCGGGATTGCCGGGCGGGGTCAAGCCGGGCGGGTTCGCGGCCCGCTAGTAAGCGTTTTCGCGTTTGAAGACGATGAAAACCGTGTGAAAGAGGATTTTAAAATCCTTCCACAGACTCCATTCGCGGATGTATTGGTGGTCGAACTCGATGCGCTTTTCCATCTTGTAGAGCGTGTCGGTTTCTCCCCGCCAGCCGTTGACCTGCGCCAGCCCGGTGATTCCTGGGCGCACCTTGTGCCGTAGCATGTAGCCGCGGATGTGGCGGCGATATTCTTCGTTGTGGGCCGTGGCATGCGGCCGGGGACCGACCAGGCTCATGCTGCCCGTCAAGACGTTGAACAGTTGCGGCAACTCATCGAGTGACGTGCGGCGCAAAAATCCGCCGATCGGAGTGAGCCGAGCATCGTTGCGGGTGGCCTGACGAACGACCGGGCCGTCTTCCGCGGCCGTCATCGTGCGGAATTTCCAAATCCGAATTTCGCGGCCGTCCATGCCATAGCGCCGCTGGCGGAAAAAGACCGGCCCCGGCGAAGTCAGCTTGACCGCGGCCGCCACCAGCAGCATTGGCAGGGCAAAGCAGACCAACAGCAGGCTGGCCAGCACGATGTCGGTGCTGCGCTTCAGCAGTCCGTCGACTCCGTAGAACGGGTGGTCGAACACTGCCACGACCGGCAGCCCGCCAATGTCGGTCCAACAGGAGTGCAATAGCTCGAAGACGAAGAAGTCGGGCACGATGTAGACCGACGCAGTCGAATCGCTGAGCGCGGAAAGGAGCTTGCGAATCCGTTCCTCGGCCCGCATCGGCAGCGTGATGTAGATCCGGTCGATCTCGCCGGCCCGGGCCAGTTCGACCAACTGTTGGATGTCGCCGACGTGCCGGCCGATTTCTTCGGGCACCGGCGGCACGCGATGCGGCGGCCGATCGTCGAAGAATCCGACCAGCTTTAGCCCGAGATCGGGAGTATTGGAAATATTCTGGGCCAATTGAAAGCCGAGTTCGTTGACCCCCAGCACCGCGAAGCCGCGGGCGTTGATGCCGCCGGCATGCAATAGCCGCTGCACGCCGCGTGCGCCCAGCCGCAGGGCCGAGATCAAGATCGTCGCAATCAAAAACCAGCCGACGACGACCGCGAAGCTCCAAGGGGCCGGCGGCTCTTCGAAGCGGTTGTAGAGCCAGTGCCCGGCGTACATCAGCGGTAACGCCGAGCCCCAGGTGCCGACGGCGGAAGCCAGTTCGCGATTGGGGGAGATGCCGCGCCAATTGCGATAGGTGCCGCGGGCTTCGGCCAGCACGAAATACAGAATCACGGCCGCGGCCCCGGCCAGTGACGTCGGCATGTCGGGCAGCGATGGCCGCAGCACGCCAATCAGCGCCAAGCCGCCAGCAATCGCCGCGGCATCGGCCAGGCGATAGAAGACAGCAAACAGCGAACTGTGCTGACGGATGCGTCGCGAAGGTGAAATCATCGCGGACAGTTTCTCTGTGACGTTTCTTACGACGGCGACACGCTCCGGTCCGCACAGAACCGTGCGCATCGCGCTGCTATGCAAACGCGGCGCACGCGGCGGAGGCCTGAAGCGGCCTCGCCGGGCGGGCACGCAGGCACGCCAAACTTCACCGAAACCATAGGTTACGGCGTGCCTGCCGGGGGCCCGCAGAACCCGGATTACAGGCCTGACAAGGGGGGTCTCGCGGCCCACCCTCGTCCACGCGGGGTGAGCTGCGACAAGCCGCCGCGACGGGACGACTTTTAGCGGTCCAAAGCCGCCAGAAAGTCGCCGTACTGCCGGTCAAGGTCAGGGTAGTCGGTGCCGGTTAAACGACGCAGCGTGTCAGAATCGGCACGGCCGGAATAAACGGCCCGCAGGTAGGCCGCCGTCGCCTCGGGATAACGCTCCAGCAAAAACGCCGCCAGGCCGGCCGACTGCGTATACAGCCGGGCAATGTCGGGATGGTTTTGCAAGTCACGCATGCCCAGGCCGACAAGTTGAGCCAGTGGCAAATAGACGCCGTCTTGCAAACGCCGCTTGCGGGCCACCGGCATGCGACCGGCATCAGCGCCGCCCAGGGTGTAATAGCCGTCGTGCCCTACGAGCGATTGCATGTGGCAGGCGACGGCCTCGACAATCCAGAAGTTGTCGTGCTGGCCAACGTCTTTGGCGACCGGCCGGGATTCGTGGAACAACTGGTGAGTCGCCTCGTGGTCGATCGTGCCCGCTTCCTGCTCGGCACCGGCAAAGAAATAGGCGGTCCGCCGGCTGGCCAGATAGATGCCCAACGTCATCTCGATTTGCGGCTGCAGCGAGCGAAGCTGGTCGTTGTACTGCTGGCGGGTGCGGAACTGAACGACGTTGTGTTTCGCGGCGGCGTCGGCAAGCAGCGGTTCGCCGGCGGTCAGCCGTTTGGACAAATCGTCTTCGTCGATCAGGTATCCGGTGAAAACCTGCAGCCAGACGGTGCGCAGGCGTTCGAGCTGCCCGGCCAGCGCTACTCCGTCGGCGAGCGAGCAATTCGTCGTGACGACGAAATGGTCGGTCTCGATCCGCCAGTCGTCGTGCGCCAGCTGGCGTAGCCGGGCCTCTTCGGCCGCTGGCATCCAGCGCCCCCGATAAAACCGCTCGCCGGCTTCGTAGCGAGCAATGTAGGTTTTCGGCAGCCAGCCGAAATCGGCTTGCCAGGTTCGGCCAGACCGAGCTTGTTCGATCTCGAAGGGAGTTTGCCAATGGTCGCCCACGAGGCTGAAGCCCAGAAACCGCCATGCCCGTCGGCAGGAGAAATCTTCGCGCGCGGCCTCGGTCATCAACTGGCAAGCCAGCGACGCCTGGCGCTCCGCGGCGGCCCGCTCGGCCAGGCTGCAAAGCGCGGCCGACTGATTGCGTCGGAGCGACGCCCAGCGCGTGGCGAACTCGGTCAGCAGTGCATCGGCCGGGAGCGTGGTCGCGGCGTCGTTCGCGCCACGGAAATCACGCGGAATGAAGAGATAGGCCCGATCGCTTTGCCGCGCGGGAAGCCAATCGCGAACGGCCGCGGCCTGGGCCGCCAATCGCCGCTCGTCGCACCACTCGGCCAGCTCGCCCAGTCGCGCGGCATAATGGCGATAGAGATCGGCGCGTGCCTCGGTCGATTGGATCAGGGTCCGATCGGCGACAGTCGAATCGCCGACGGCCGTTTGCGTCGCAGCTAAATCGTCGGCCGTCGTGGCGCGTGAGCGCAGAGCCACGCTGGCGGCCAGCGCAGACGTGGAAGCGGTCAGGAATTGCCGGCGGGAAAGCATACGCTTTAGTCTATCATCGGCTGCCAACCGTCGCGGAGCGGGTGAGAGGCCGACTTGCCGACGTCGCCCAGCGACATAAACTCTTATAGATTCAATTATGACGAATAAATAACCGTGGTCGGGGCCGCAGTCGGGGCCAGCAGAGCGGGCATTGTTGACGGGCGATCGAACCACCGAGCACCAAATCATTCATTCGATGGCTTTGAGTACGAAACCTTCGGCGCCGCGGCCGGAAACGCCGCCCCCCAACGCGAAAATCGATCTGCTGCTCGCGCTCGCCCGCGCGCTGCACACGGTCGGGCTGCCGGCCCACCGGCTGGAAGCACAGTTGTTGCGATCGGCCAGCCGGCTCGACGTGTCACTGCAAATCATGTCGATGCCGCCGGGGCAGCTGCTGTCGTTCGATGGGCAAGCAGCGCCGCTCACGTACCTGCTGCGCACGCAAGCGGGGCGCGTCGATCTGTGGGCTTGGACGCAACTACACAAGTTGTGTCGTCAGCTCGATCGCGGCAACATCGAAGTGGCCGCGGCCCGCCGCCGGCTCGACGAAATCGAGCAGCCGCAAGGTGGTTGGGGCCGGCTGCCGACCGTGGCCGCCTATGTGCTGAGCGGCGGGGCTTTTGCCATCTTCTTCGGCGCTGGAACGATCGAACTGTGGGCCGCCTTGGCCGTGGGCCTGGCGGTCGGTTGCGTCGCCGTGGCGCTGCGGCGGGTGCGGGCATCGTCGCGGCTGTTCGAGCTGGCGGCGGCGCTGGCGGCCGGGTTGATCGTGGGATCGGTCGACGTGCCGCTGGGCGCATTCGCCGAATGGGTGCCACTGGCCGCCGGACTCATCATTTTGCTGCCCGGCATCATGCTCGTCGATGCGACCGAAGAACTGGCGCAGGGTTACCTAGTGGCCGGCAGTGCGCGGATGGCCGGGGTGGGTGTGGTGTTTTTGGCGATGACGATCGGAGTGATGATGGGCTGGCATTTGGCCGAGTTGATCCCTGGCTCGGCCATGACGAAAGAGCCCAAGCCCTTGGCTGAATGGACCTGGATTCCGGCGCTGGCTGTGGTGGCGCTCGGTTCGACGATCCGTTTTGGCGCCCGCCTGGCGGATTATGGATGGATTCTGCTCGGCTCGGCCGTCGCCTTGTCTGCTACGCGCTTTGGAACCAATACGCTGGGGCCGGTGTGCGGCGAATTTTTTGGAGCGTTCGTGCTCGGGCTGACCGCTCGCCTGGCGGCCCGCTGGCGCGACATCACGGCCGAGCTGGTGATCATACCCGGGCTGGCCTTGCTGGTTCCCGGCTCGCTGGGCGTGAAGACATTTTCTTCCCTCTTGGACCAAGACCCCTACGTGGCCGTGCAGTCGGGCTTTCAGATGTTCTTGGTCGCCATGGCCCTGGTGGCCGGCCTGCTGTTTAGCGATTCGCTAGCCGGCGAGAAAACGGCGGCCTAGCCGCAGCCGGCGCGCCGGCTGCCGCCAAGTTTTACCGGCCGTGGCCGGCCACGCGCACGGCCAACAGCGTGAAAGATTCGCCCGCGACCGGCTGCCAGGTGAGCGTCGTTGCCGATGCCGGGATGAGCACGGTTTCGCCTTGGCGAAACTGGCGGACGTAGCCGCTTCGGCCAGTCAGCCGCGGCGTGCCGGCTAGAATCATCCAAATGGTCATCTCGCCGGCATAGGGCATCGGCCACGGAGCGGCGGTCGTATAGCGGATGAGTGAAAAATAGGGGCAGTTGACCAACTGCTCGCCGCGGACGCTCGTCGGCAATCCGCCGAGCGGCTTTGGCTCGACCGGGTCGTTGGGTCCCTTGTGCCAATCGATCGACGCCAGCGACTCTTCGATGTGCAGCTCGCGCGGCTTGCCGTCGGGGCCGACCCGGTTCCAATCGAACAGCCGAAACGTGGCGTCGCTCGATTGCTGGACTTCGGCCATCAGCACGCCGCCGCCGACGCCGTGAACCGTGCCGGCGGGCATGAACAGGCAGTCGCCCGCCTTCGGCACGAGCGAGTGCAGGCATTGGTCGACCGTGCCGGCGGCGAGATGGCGGCGCATGTCGTCGGCCGTCGTGCCGGGCTTGAGGCCGGCATAGATTCGCGCCTCGGGTTCGGCCGACAGCACGACCCAGGCTTCGGTCTTGCCCAACTCGCCGGGACGCAGGCTGGCAGCCAGAGCGTCGTTGGGATGGACCTGTACCGAGAGCTGCTGGTGGCAATCGAGATACTTGATCAAGAGCGGAAAGACCGCCGGCAGCGCGCCATGCGAACCGACCAGTTCGCGGCCGCGATTGCGCCATAGCTCATCGAGCGGCGTGCCCGCCAGCGGGCCCTCGGCCACGCGGCTGACATGATGCGGATGGGCGCTGAGTTCCCACGCCTCGCCGAACGCGCCGGGAGGCAGCGTCTTGCCGAGATGACGTTCCAGCCGGCGCTCGCCCCAGATTTGCGGGCGGGCGTAGGGAGTGAAAACCAACGGATCCATAAGCATGCGTTTCGCGTCCGCGCGGGCGGTTCACCCGTTAGGGCTTTTCTTGCACCAGGACGCGAGCACCTTTCTTGTTGGCGCTGACGATGTCCAACAAGCCGTCGCCGTTGATGTCGGAAACTTGGAATTGCGTACCGATGCCCGAGTCGTCATCGACGCGGTGCAGGGTGAACTGGGCGGTGCCGTCCTTGCGGGCCAGTTCGAACCAGACGACGATCGCGGGATCGCCGGGATTCGGGTCGCCCCCCGGTCCGTGAGCCCACCAACGTTTGCCGGTGACCAGGTCGGGAAGCTTGTCGCCATTGATGTCGGCCAGACACAAGGCATGGCTCTGCGAGAAGCTGTTGTCGATGTCGTGACGGGTAAAGCCATCCTTGGTTTGCTCGAACCACCACACGCCGATCTGGTGCGCGGCCGAAGTGGCCACGTCGTTGTCGCCGTCGCCATCAAAATCGTACACGCACATATTGGCGCAGGGTTCGCCGAACTTGACCGGATGGAACGTCCAAGGCGTGGTCGCCCCGCTTGCGGGTTGTTCCCACCAACCCTCGGTCACCAGGATGTCGGGGCGGGCGTCGCCATTCAGGTCGCCGGCGCCGATGCCGTGCG
>DATJTR010000209.1:0-3692 GCA_035503215.1 Pirellulales bacterium | reverse complement strand
CCCGACGTCGGCCGCCTGGATGGCCACCGGGCGCGGCGTCGTTCCGCGGCCTCACGGCCGCGGCCCCATTGAAGCTCTGTCCGGCGCCGCGGCTCCATCAGACACCCCAGCGTTCCGCGGCCTCACGGCCGCGGCCCCATTGAAGCCCGTCGTCGGACTGCTCGCCGGACTGACAGCTCTCCGTTCCGCGGCCTCACGGCCGCGGCCAAATTGAAGCCGTCACTTCGGAGTTTTGAAACTCCTGACGACCCTCACGAAATCTGCGTCGAGTTCAGGTTGATCCCAGTTGCTGGGATACATCATTTCCATTGCACCTATGAACGCCTGTCGATCTTCGACCGAATCGCCAAAGAGGTAGTGCAAAAAAGTGTAAATCTTGTTTGCGACTTCCCGGTTCAGCGCCTTCATCTCTGGATCAGATAACTTGCCATCGGCATGGTAATCCTCAATGCACGTGTTGCGAACGCAGTTCACAGCAATGAGCAGGGCAAGTCGTTTTGTCTCGGCTGGGGACATTGAGCGATAGCCTCCAAGTGAGTACAACGTCTTCGGTCCAAGCGGCGAATTCCTGGATGTTGGGATTAGCATAACCCTGAAACCCAGCGGATTCCATGACTCGTGAGCGTAAGGGACTCACCGGACCTGACAAACTGGCAATCCGGAAAGAGTACCTGGTCGAGGAGATGCCGATCCCCGATCTGTGCGATCAGCACGGTCTGCGGCGCGACCCGTTCCGGCCACCTCCCTGGTGCCGCTCCCAGCCTACGATGGAATCGCATGTGCTGTGCCGTGACATTTCACGAGCACAACCAGCAGCAGCGAAACTGCGAAGACGCAGACACAGTCCCGGTTCCTTCTTGTGAATCATCACCTGTAGATACACGCTCGCCGTCAAAATCCTCCGGGACCAGCTTCTCGGACCTCGTCCGGGGTACCGGCTTTGATCTTCTGCGCCATGGCTGCTTAAGATGCGGCGGCCGCAGTGAACCGTC
This sequence comes from Pirellulales bacterium, assembly GCA_035503215.1. Classification (GTDB taxonomy): domain Bacteria; phylum Planctomycetota; class Planctomycetia; order Pirellulales; family PALSA-1355; genus DATJTR01. Next base: position 2,700 of record DATJTR010000209.1, on the reverse strand, counting down.
TGCGAGCGAAGTCTTTCGGGACCCAGGATCCAGCAAGCAATATTGCGATCCCGGCGAATGTGTTTGAACTGGCACGCCGATTACTTGCAGTTCGAGGATGCTAATAACTGCTTCCAAAGCTGGCGTTGTTTTCGCCACTCGGGAAGGAGGGCAATCGGTTGGATCTGAAGGAGGTGAATCGGGTCACGCGCCCGCACGACAGGAGGAAGGAAAAGAATCGCTTCTTGGATGTCCGGTGCAAGCATCAGCAGATTCATGATTTGCGTAATCCGGGCACGGCTCACGTGGGCAAGCCGAGCCAACTCGGCATAGCTGGTGACCGTGCGGCTTTGAATCAATCCTTCAAACCGAATCGCCAAGGCCATGAGCCGCGCAATGCGGGGGACGCGATCCGGCGGTGGCGCGGGTGGATCGCCTTGGTGGAATTCCTTCCGGCCACCATAGCCAAGTCGATGAAAATTGATCTGGCATTCGATCGTGATGGGTTTGGTCATGGCACGGGCTCCAAATTTCGCTCAGCCAATCTGTCGGCCAGTTTATGCAGTCCGTGCGGATGAAGCCTGATCGAGATCTTGCCGGTTGCCCCGTCATAGTCGATACGCTCGATGAGCAGTTTGAAAATCCGCACTTGCTCCGACGGCGTCAGGGAATCCCAAACCGGTCCAAAGGTAGCCAGCGTCTCGGTGACGGCGCGCTCATCGACGATCGTACGCCCCAACGTCTGGATCTGTTCTCGGAGGTCGGCGGAGCGTCGCTCGATCTCGTCGATTCTCTCACTAACGTCGGCCAGACGCTCTGCGGCCGCGCCGTCACGATCGGTCGGCAGCTGCTCAAGCAGGCTACGGATCTCGCGATTCCAGTTCGCAAGTTCTTCTTCGAGCTCACGACGTTGCGATTCGAGCACCGTGACCTGCGATTGGCCTTGTTTGCGAGCCCGGCTGAGTTGCTGGTCTAGCAGTTTCGGGTCTCGGCAGATGGCCTTCACCTGGTCCACAACGAAGCGTTCGATTTGGCCAGCAGGAATCGATTTGGATGGGCAAGTCTCCCAACCACGTTTTTGGGCGCCGGTGCAGAGGTAGTAGCGATAGCGCTTGTTGCCGTCCTTGGTTGAATGGGTGGGGGACATGGCGCAGTTGCAGGGCGTGCAGTGCAGAATCCCTTTAAGAAGGGCGCCAAACTTGTTCCGCACAGCGGCGCCGCCCGTGCAACCGTTCCGCCGGAGCAGCAGTTGAACCTGTTGCCAAACGTCGTCGCCCAGAATCGCGGCGTGCTCGCCGGGATGGACCTCCGCCTTGTACTTCAGCTTGCCGACGTAGGTCACGTTCGTCAGCAGCTTGTAAAGGCTGGTCTTGGTGAATCGTTTGCCACCGCGCTGGTGACCGCTGCGCGTCGTCCAACGTTTGTTCGTCCAGCCGCGGCCATCGAGCTCTCGAATCGTGGTGAGCAGCGACTGGTGCTTTAGATAAAGCTCAAAAATGCTTCGGACCTGCGTGGCCTCTTCCTCGTTGACGATCAGCTTGCAGCTGCGTGGATCGACGTCGTAGCCCAAGAGCGGCATGCCGCCTGTCCATTTTCCCTTGCGCCGAGCGGCCGCAATCTTGTCGCGCGTCCGTTCGGAGATGATTTCCCGTTCGAACTGGGCAAAGGACAAAAGCACATTCAGCACCAGCCGTCCCATCGAGGTGGATGTGTTGAATTGCTGAGTGACCGACACGAAAGCGACACCGTGCCGGTCGAACGTCTCCATCATCCGGGCGAAGTCGAGCAGGCTGCGACTGAAACGATCTACCTTGTAGACGACCACGCAATCGATTTGGTCAGCCTCGATGTCGGCCATCAGCCGCTGGAGCGCGGGCCGTTCCATGTTTCCGCCGGTGAAGCCGCCGTCGTCGTAACGATCCGGCAAACATTCCCAGCCTTCGTGCCGCTGGCTCTTGACGTAGGATTCACCCGATTCGCGCTGGGCGTCAAGTGAATTGAATTCTTGCTCTAACCCTTCCTCGGTGGACTTGCGGGTGTAGATTGCGCAGCGTTTCGTGGCGGCCGGCAGCGCGGCTTTGCGTTTTGTGGTGGTCATCGGGCCGACTCCTTCCCGAGGCGGAAGAAGTGATAGCCATTGCAGTGCTGCCCTGTGATTGCCCCGGCGACTGCACTGAGAGATTTATAGACTTCTCCCTGGAACGCGAATCCCTTTGACAACACCTCGACCTGAAGCGTCTGTCCTTTATAGGGGCGCGCGATCATTGTGCCGGGTAGCGGCAGCCGCTCGTTGCGGCGCGAGGCGGCCGCGTCCGTCGCGGGTCGTACCGCAGCCGCTGATCGTTCGGACGTCGGTGGGCTCAGCCGCACGTCCGCATCATTGGCCAATTCGGCCGCCCGCCGGCGGGCACGTTCCGACAGGTCGCCTTCGGCGATTGATTGCAAACGCCAAACAATTCGCTTGATGAGCCAGGGCTTGTTGCCCGCCCGCGTCTGTTCGCCAAACACTTCGGCATACTGAAGGCGCAGCTCCCGGACCGCCATCCGCTCAAGCGCCGCGACCTCTTTTTCGATGTTCATGGTGTCCGTTCCGCCAACCGCAGGGGTCAGGAGGGGACGGGCTCGGCGGCGTCGGCGCGCTGCCAAACGTCGGGCAGGAAGTGGTCGAGGTCGGAGGTGGGCGTCTGGCCGATGTTGGCCAGCACGCTGGTCAGGTAACGC
>DATJTR010000208.1:0-4579 GCA_035503215.1 Pirellulales bacterium | reverse complement strand
TGGCGGTCGAACTGCCGGTCGAAAACGCCATCACCAGGGCGTCGCGCATGCCGACAATCAAATTCCACGGCCGCACCCAACTGCCCAGCCGAACGCGGACAAGGTAGTACACGGCCTGGATTGAGAGGGCCAGGACGACCGCGACGACGAAGGCCCCCAGGCCGACGAAATTGCGATACTCCCCGCGCCCGATCAGCGCGGCCACGATGCCGAAGACCGCCAGCGGAATCAACTCCAGCACCCAGTGCAGCACGATCACCAGCGCCTCGAACGCGATGCGCGTCAACTGGTCGACATTGGCGATCGGCTGATACCGCAGCCGCCGCAGCGCCACGCCGAAGGCCAGCGCCAGAAAAATCACCGACAGCACCCGCCCGTCGTCCCCCAGCGGGCCGAACAAGCTTTTGGGAATGTTGTCCAAGAATTGCGTCAGCGGGTTCGATGCCGCGGCGGCCTTCGTCACCTCCTGCGGCTTGCCAATCGGATTCCACGCCCCCGGCCGCACCACGTTGGCCACCACCAGGCCGATCGAAATCGCCACCACCGTGTTGAGGAGCAGCAGCTTCACCAGTCGCCGGCCGCTGCGGCCACCCAGCTCGGCGTGCATCAGCGCCCGCACCACCGCCACCAGCACCAAGGCCGGCGCCAGCGCGCCGAGCACCCGCAGCACCAATTTGCCTGGCAGCTCGACCGACGCGATCAACCCTTCCAGGACCGAGAGCTCGCGGGCGACGTCTTGGGCCGGATCGCGCCAGCCGCTGACGATGTGCTCGATCACCGCCGCCAGGGGAGGCAGCAACAGCCCGATCACGATGCCCACCGCGCCACCGATCGCGATCCGCCCATACAGCGGCAGCCGCTGCCAACGCCCAAGCGCGCGGGCAACTCGGCCCTGGGGCCGCCGATCGTGTTTCGTCGCGGGATGAGTCAACGTTAAGTTCTCTGAAGTTTGGTTTCCTGGCCTGTGGCGTCTTGGACTACGATTTCTGGCGTCTTCACTTTTCGCCGTCGCCGGCTCCCTCGCGGTACGTTTTGTTCCGCACCGCATCCACCACGAACGCCCCATCGGGAATGATGCCAGAAAATGCGACGTCCGGCAAAGCCGGGTTGGCTTCGATAGCGTCGACCGTCACGACGTAATGCTTGACGATCTCGTCCTGCTTCGTCCAGCGGAATTCGGAGCGGCGCGGCAGCCAGGTTTTTTCATTGATTCTCATGAAATCGGAGTTGGCCAGGACGATATACGACTTCGAGCTAGCGTAACCGCCGGTTTTCAAGTCGACTTGGATCTCGCCCATTCGCTGCTCCACGACCGCGAAGCCGCATTTCGGGGCACAAAAAACCTGCACGTTTTCATTTCCAACCACCGCGCAATTCAATCCCCCGACTTTGACTGGGGTCTCATAGACAAATTGATGCTCCGCGAGCGCCCCCAGGTCGTCCCAATTTCCTTGCTCGTCGGCCTGCAAATCCGCGGTGCCCTCCAGCAGTTTCGCGCACAGCAAGGGGTTCCCCTCCGCGAAAAATCGCTTGCGGCTGCCCAGCTTCGCAATCGTGGCAGAAATCGACCCGTCGGGGCGTTCGTCTCGGCCTCTGAGCAATTGACCGTCATAGGCCTCGACCTGCTTGCGCTGGAGCGCAGCGCCTCGGTAATCGCTGGATTCCAACAAGAGCTTCTGGCCGTCGAACGAGAACCGGCATTCTTTCCGGTATTCGCCGGCCGGCGGCTCGGGCGCGTTCTGCGGACGCGATTCGACAAGGTAACGGACTTCATATCGCGTGCTGAACGAAGTGAGCGCTGCCCGCTCGGCGCGGAACAGATCGTGGAGCTCAATGGGCGAGATCGGCGGCCTCTGAACGCTTCCAAACACCCAGTACAAATTCAGGCGGTCCGAGGCGGTCAGGTTCTGCTTCGCACCGACAAGCAGTTCGAGATATTCAGGGTAGGAAGGCATGCGCCCCAGCTTCGCGTACGCCTGGGCAACCGACTCGAGCACCGCGGCGCCCGCCGCCGACAGCTCCTGGCGTGCCACATGGCACTTCGGAGCCGCTTGAATGCGCTCGTCGAAAGTGTCCCCCTGAAGCTTGGACGTCACCGCAGCGACGATCACGACCGCCGTCACCGCCATCGCGGCACCATGCAGAACCCGCGCTCGCAGCTTGCCGATCGCGTTGGTCTGCCTGCACAGCATGATCGATTCCGATGGGTACCGATGGTGGTCGAGTCTCGCGCCGCCCTAGTGCCGCCGCACGGAGCAGGCGCCGGCCACGGCACAGCCAGTGCCGCACGAACCGCAGCCACCCCCTTCGGCGGATTCGGTGCCGCAGCCCGGCCCACACCCGTGGGTCAGCGTTTCGGCGAACAAACGGATTTGCACCTGCGCCTCGTACAGTTCGGCCAGCTCGGCCACCACGGCTTCGACCTCGGGCGTGGTCTCGCCGAGGAAGTAAAACCGCAGCGTCTGTCCATCGAACGAATGCTCGACGTCGACCAGCGCCACCGGCAGCCGCAGTTCGGAGAGCCGCAGCGTGCAAGCATCCAAGGCCGCCTGTCGATTCCGCTCCAGCCGCACCGCCAAAAGCTCGTCGGCCTCGGTCATGCCGCGCAAAATCGAACCGATCGGGCCGAGCGGTTCGGCCGCCCGCTCACCGCCGGCCGGGCCGCTGCTCGCACCGGGGGATGCCAGCACCTCGCCCAGCTCCAGCCCGCGATCGCTGCGCACGATCACCCGCGCGCGCCGTGGATAGCAGGTGCGATCGAGTGCGGCAAACAGTCCGATCTCTCCCAGCCGTCCGACGCGCACCAGGTGATTCTGGTCGGGCGATGTTGGCGTGCGAATCATCGTGCGGTTCTTTTGCTCGAAAACGTTCTCAGGCGCCTGGGCCAGTCGCCGCATCTCGAAACGGCGACTACGCTTGTCATTGTTGTGCACACCCGGGGGGTGCGGCAAGATGGAATAGGCGACCAGGGCAGGGGAGGGGAGTGTGCTAGCCGGTCCAGATCCCGCCGAAGGCCGCGTCTCCGATCGCCCCGTCGGCCGCTGCCTGTCTGTCGCTGCGCCCCGCCGATACCGCTGGCAGGCCCCGCACCTGCGCGGTAAAGTTGCCGCTGATATTGCCGATCTGACGCCGTGCCGGCCCCTCACTAAAAGCGCCGCGCCGATCGGCCGGTCGCCGTCACGCGATCCCATTCCGCCACAAACTTTCAGGCAGCCCGAACTTTATGATCGACAGCGCTAGCACCCTGCCCCCCGCCGGCTCGACGACCGATTGGCACGCCCTGGCCGACCGCGTGATGGCCGGCCACCGGCTCACCCTGGACGAAGGGCTGGCGATTCTGCGCTCCCCGGACGACGAACTGCTCGATCTGTTGGCCGCCGCTTTCAAAATCCGCCGCCGCACGTTCGGCCACACCGTGCAGCTCTACTTTCTGATGAACGCCAAAAGCGGGCTGTGCCCCGAGGACTGCGGCTACTGCTCGCAATCCAAAGTTTCCGACGCCGAGATTCCCCGCTACAACCTGCTGAACGCCGAAAAGTTGCTCGACGCCGCCCGCGTGGCCGCCGAGCGGCAGGCAAAAACCTACTGCATCGTCATTTCGGCCCGCGGCCCCTCGCAGCGCGAAATGGATGCCATCACGCGCATCGTTCCCGAGATCAAGGCCCGCTACGACCTCAAGATCTGCGCCTGCCTCGGCCTGCTCACTCCCGAGCAAGCTCGCCAGCTCAAAGCCTGCGGCGTCGATCGGGTGAACCACAACCTCAACACCAGCGAGCGGCACTACGGCGAGATTTGCTCGACTCACACTTACGCCGACCGCGTGGGCACTTTGCACGCCGTTCGCGACGCCGGCATGGAGCTGTGCTCCGGCGGGATCATCGGCATGGGAGAACAAGACGCCGACGTGGTGAACATGGCCTTCGCCCTGCGCGAACTGGCCGCCGAATCGATCCCGGTCAACTTCCTCAACCCGATCGATGGCACGCCGCTGGCCGGTCGGAACGATCTCAACCCGCGCTACTGCCTGAAGGTGCTGGCGATGTTCCGCTTCGCCAATCCGACGAGCGAGCTGCGCATTTCCGGCGGCCGCGAGCTGCACCTCGGCAGCCTGCAACCCTTGGGCTTGTATCCGGCCAACTCGATCTTCGTCGGCGACTATCTGACCACCAAGGGCCAGGCCCCCGAAGCCGATTACAAGATGATCGAAGAGCTCGGCTTCCAAATCACGCGCAGCGAAGAACCCGCTGCCGTGCTGGGCGCGAACTGATCGCGGTCGGCGATCCACTGCAACGTGCGCCAAACGCTTGAACCACGGGAAGAATTGAACCACAGGAAGAATTGAACCACAGAGGACGCAGAGGTACGCAGAGGAGTTAGAGTCTCTGGCGCAGCCGCAGTCGGTGAGCTCAACTGGATCCGTCGTTTCCTTCTTCTCTGCGGTCCTCCGCGTCCTGCTATGTAACTGGTTGTCAAGGCAGTCGTGGCGTTTCGGGGTTTGGGAGTTGATGTCGTGCAGTCTGCTATTCGATCGTCCGCCAGTGGGACGGAGATCATCTGATTGATTCGCAGGAGAACGGAC
>DATJTR010000207.1:0-8017 GCA_035503215.1 Pirellulales bacterium | reverse complement strand
CTTCGTCGGCGACGATCGAGTGTTGGTCCACGACATCACGATTCCGCAAGTGGTCACCGGCGGCGTGCCGGGCGAACTGGCTGCACATTAGGGATCGCCGAAGGAACCAAACGAACGGGTGAAGGGCACGCACCCGCCTGTTGAGCGGAGAGGTCCTTGACCGAAAAGAGGCATCGCCATGATTCCCAAGCGTTTTAAAGTGACATTCGTGCTGGTCGTCTCCGCGTTGGCGGCTTGTGTCGCGGCGACTCCAGCAGCCACAACTTCCGTGGCGACGAAGGCACCGGCAGCGGAAACCACCAACCCCGCCGCCGAAGTTTTGCGGCGAGCCATCGCGGCCGAAAACGAGGCCAATCGGCCCGAGCGCGATCGGCTGGTGGAGCAAGCCTTGGCAGCTTCTCCCGATTATGCGCCGGCTCGCTGGCAGGCTGGCCAGGTTCGTTCGGGGGACGACTGGGTTTCGATCGACGACGCGGTTCAAAAGGGAGCAGGCGACGATCTGCTGGCCGAATACCACAAGCTGCGCAGTCAGTACATCAAGACTCCTGAAGGACAGATCACCCTGGCGCGCTGGTGTCAGAAGCATCATCTCGACGACGAGATGAAGGCCCACGCCGCGAAGCTGCTGCAGTCGGGGTCTGCCGATCCTGAAGTACTCAAAATGCTTGACCTCAGTTGGCACAAAGGCGCCTTGGTCACCTCGGCCGAACTCGTCGAGCGCAAAGAGCGGGAAGAAAAGGCCCGCTTGGCGATGCAGCACTGGCGGCCGATCGTCGCCGCGATGCGCACCAAGATCGAAGGAAAATCTGACGAAGAGCGCGAGGCAGGCTTGCGCGAGCTGGCCGAGATTCACGATCCGGCGGCAATCGACGCCATCCTCTCCGTACTGAAGAATCGCCCGAGTTCGCTCCGCGAAGCGATTCGGGTCATCGGCGAGATGCCTGGGCAGGAAGCGACAGACGCACTCGTTCGGCAGGCTCTGTTGTCGAAAAGCGACGATCTGGTCCTGGCGGCTTGCGAGCGGCTCAAATCCCGCTCCCCCTACGGCTACGTTCCGAAATTGATGGCGGCCTTGTCGACGCCGATGACGACCAAGCTCGAAGTCGAGCGCGCCGCCGACGGGATTCACTTCCGAGAAACGGTCGAGCGCGAGCGGGAGGACGCCACGGTCGGTACGTCGGTCGATACCGAGGTTGGCCTGCTCGTCCCCAATCCCAACTTGAACCAGATCATCGGGCAGACCTATGTGGAAACTTTGGCCGACACGCAAACGGCGGCCAAGTCAAATGCCAAGCTCAATCGCAAGTTGACAAATGCTAACGACGCGATCTATCGCGTGCTCGAAAACACCGTCGGGCCCGTCGCCAAGCGCGAACCGAGCGCCTGGTGGGACTGGTGGCACAACTACAACGTGATGAGCATCGCCAAGAAACCGCGTTACGTCGACAACTATTACAACCCAGTCGAGGTAAGCTATGTTCCCTACCTTCCAGCCACCACTATGCGTTTCTTGAACTACTTGTACCAACTGACTCGTCCAAGTTGCGATGGCTGTTTCGCGCGGGGAACGAAGGTCTGGAGCGAAACCGGCCTGGTGCCGATCGAGAACGTGCAAATCGGCGACCGAGTCCTGGCGCAAAGCCCGCTGACCGGTGAACTGGCCTTCAAACCGGTGCTCGACATTACCGTCGGCCATCAGCCGTTCATCGAGATCACAACCACCGACAAGCGAACCCTTGTCCCGACCGGCGGCCACGCCTTCTGGGTTTCGGGATTTGGTTGGCGGCTGGCGCGGGAATTGAAGGTTGGCGACCGATTGCACACCACTGCCGGCTGGGTGGAAATCGAAAGCCTCCGGCCGCTCGAGGCCGACGAGACGCACAATCTGATCGTCGCCGATTTCAATACCTATTTCGTCGGCGAAGATCGGGTGCTCACGCACGACATCACGATTCCGCAAATGGTCACGGGCGGCGTGCCGGGCGAACTGGCGCTCGGCTCTCAATAGCTCGGGGTCGGCCGGCAGGCGCTATTGCCCCGGGGACTCTTTCTGCACGGAGAAGCGGCGTGAGTGAACTGACCGGCGCACGCTTCGTGCTGGCAGTGGCCGATTTGGCTGCGTCCCGAAATTTTTACATTCGCGTGCTCGGTTTCGAGGAAGAAGCGATTCACGCCCCCGGCTGGGCCTTCCTGCGCCGCGACGCCGTCCGGCTGATGCTGGGCGAATGCCCCGATGCTCCCCCGGCCGGCACGCTAGGGGACCACGCTTGGTTCGCCCAGATCGAGGTGCGGGACATCCATTCGCTTTACGAAAAGGTTCGCGGGGCAGGGGGGACCATCCTGGCCGAACTGGCCGAGCGGCCTTGGGGAATGACCGAGTTCTGCCTGCGGACGATCGACGGTCAGCGGATCGTCTTTGCCGAGCTAACCGCCTGAAAGACGGCGTTTTCGATTGGCCGTCCCCTCCGCGCTGGACTCGCTCCCTTAGCCTCCGAACAATTGTTCGTACTGGATACAGAGAACGTATCCGCGGCTTCGAGAATGAGGTGATCGCGATGTCAAACAGCAATCCCCGATTTTGGTTTGTTTCCGATCGTGAAGGGGCCGATTCCCAGCACGGCGATACGCCGGCCGGGCCCTCCCTGCCGGCCGAGGCCGATCTGCTCGATGCCTATTCGCGGGCGGTCATTTCGGTCGTGCAGCAAATCGGTCCGGCCGTCATCTCGGTGATGAGTCCCAAGGGAGATCGCGAGGGGGGCATGGGCTCGGGCTTCGTCCTGACGCCCGACGGCTACGCGCTGACCAACAGCCACGTGGTCGGCGGCCGGCAAAAGCTGCGAGCCGTGACGGCCGATGGCGACTCGCTCGATGCGCAACTGATTGGCGACGATCCGGCAACCGACCTGGCCCTGCTGCGCCTGGTGGCCAGCGACCTGCCCGTCACCGAGCTGGGTGATTCCGATGGGCTGCAAGTCGGTCAACTGGTGATCGCCATGGGGAATCCGTTCGGATTCCAATCGACCGTTTCCACGGGCGTGGTCAGCGCCTTGGGCCGGGCCATGCGCGGCCAGGCCGGCCGGTTGATGGAAAACATCGTGCAGCATACGGCACCGCTGAATCCCGGCAACTCTGGCGGCCCGTTGCTCGATTCGCGCGGCAGGGTGGTCGGCATCAACACCGCCATCATTCCCATGGCGCAGGGTTTGGGTTTTGCCATCCCTTCGAAAACCGCTCAGTGGGTAATGATGGAACTCCTGGCTCGCGGCCGCGTTCGCCGGCTGGCGCTGGGAATCGCGGCGACGGTCACTCCGCTGCCTCGCCGGATCGCTCGAGCCCACGACCTGCTCAACGATCAAGCGGTCGAAGTCCTGGCGGTCACAGCCGGCGGGCCGGCCGACCGCGCGGGGGTGCAGGTGGGAGATTTGCTCGTGGCGATCAACGGTCGAATACTGACCGGGGTCGACGACCTGCATCGGTTTCTTTCCGGCCCGGCCGCACCGACGTCGCTGGTCGCGTCGATCGTCCGCGGCGAGCGGCTGCAGGAGATCGCGATCGAGCCGCGCGACTCGGATTGATGGGCCGATCCGCGGCGGAGAGTTAGGTCGGAATGGGGGGGTGCCGATGGCAAATCTCAGCAAGCGCGTGATTGAGAACGTGCCCGGCGATTTCTTCGTCGACGCCACCTGCATCGATTGCGACACTTGCCGCCAAATCGCCCCGAGTGTTTTTGGCGAGGCGGCGGAGACGGCCTTCGTCCGGGCACAGCCTCAAACGGCCGCCGATCGCCGCCATGCGCTGCGCGCACTCGTCTCCTGCCCGACCGGCTCCATCGGTTGCCGAGCGTCCGACGATCCCAAAGCGATATTCGACGATTTTCCGCTGCCTGTCGCCGGGGACGTCTACTACTGCGGATTCAATTCTCCCAAGTCGTACGGCGGCAACAGCTATTTCGTCCGCCGCCCGGGCGGAAACTGGCTGATCGACTCGCCGAAGTTTCTGCCCCGACTTGTTCGGCGGCTCGAGCAGCTGGGGGGCGTGGCGAGCATCTTTCTCACCCACCGCGACGACGTTGCCGATGCGGCCCGCTATGCCCGGCAGTTCGCCGCCACACGTTTCATCCATCGGGCCGAGCTGGCCTCGCAGCCCGACGCCGAGCGCGTGCTGGAGGGAACCGCAGCGGAAACGTTGACCGAGGGATTGGTCGCGATCCCAACGCCCGGCCACACGCGCGGGCACATGGTGCTGCTCGTCGATAACCAGTTTCTGTTTACCGGCGATCATTTGCACTTCGATCGCCATCGTGGGCGGCTGGCCGCGTCGGAGGACTATTGCTGGTACAGTTGGCCGCGGCAAACCGTTTCGATGCGGCGGCTGCTCGATTACCGGTTCGAGTGGATCCTGCCCGGTCACGGTCAGGCGGTGCATCTGCCGGCCAGCGAAATGCGAGCGCAGTTGGCCGATTTGGTGGCCCGCATGGAAAACCAGGCGGCGCAACCGCATTGATCGCCTTTGAGGGGCTCGGAGCGGGCGTCAGTTCGCCGCCGGCGGACTGGCGGGCTGCGCCGTTTGCGCCGCTTCATACGCTTTGAGCTCGGCCTCGGCCCGGCCCTGTTCGGCTTGGGCGGCGGCCGCGGCATCGACGGCGGCCTTGTGCGCCGCGGCTTTGGCCGCAGCGGCTTCTGCAGCGGCATTTTTGGCGGCTGTGTTCGCCGTCACGGCGGCCTGGGCGGCAACCACTCGCTCGTCGGCCGTTTTGGCCGCAGCGGCCCCATCCGCGGCAGTTTTGGCCACGGCGGCCTTTTCACCCACGATCTTGTCCAGCTCGCCTTGAGCTGCGGTCACTGCGGCATCGAGCGCTGCTTGATCACCACCAGCGGCAGCCGCGGCCTTGACCTGATCGAGCTTCATGGCGGCAGCTTTTTCCGCCGCCTCCTTTGCGTCTAACAGGCCTTTGGCAGTGGCCAGATCGGCAGCAGCCTTTTGCGCGGCGGCAGTCGCCGCAGCGGCGGCATCGACGGCGGCGCCAAGAGTTTTGGTCTTCTCGTCGAGCGTGGCCTGCGCGAGCGTCAATTCGCCGGCAGCGGCTTCCACGGCCTTATTGGCCGCTGCGAGTTTTTGTGCCGCCGTTTCCAGTCGCGCGGCCAACGTGGGCGGATTGGCCGGCAGATTGGCCACCAGTTTGCCGTCGCCGGTTTCCCACAATCGCACGTCCCCGAGCCAATCGCCGGCAACCATCCGAGCACCGTCGTGAGTGAAGGTGACCCGCAGAGCGATATCCCCCATGCCGTCGAAGGCCCGCATCTGGCCGCCGTTGGCATCCCACATCTTGGCGATCCGGTCGCGGCCAACCGAGGCGAGCCGCCCATCGGGAGCAAACCGTACCGATGCGACGCCGCCGGGATGGGCGTTCCAGCTTTTCACCTGGTTGCCGTTTTCCATCTCCCATAGCTTGATCGTGCCGTCTTCGCTGGCCGTGGCCAGCAGGTTCGAATCGCTCCGCCAGGCCACGTCGGTCACCGGCCCTTTGTGACCTTGCAGGTTCTGATATTCGCGGGCCGTGTCGGCTTCCCAAACAAAGACGCCGGCGCTGCGGTCGGCCGTGGCCAACAATACGCCGTCGGGGCTGAATTCGATCGCGTAGATCCAATCGGTGTGCTTGCGAATCTCCTGCTGGACCGAACCATCGGCGGTCGAGAAGACACGGACGATTTTGCCGGGTCCGCCCAGCGCGATGCGGGAGTGGTCTTGATTGATGTCGGCGGCCAGAACGGTGTCGAGCTCATCGCCGACTTCGAAAACCCGCTCGCCGGTACGGACGTCGAACACGACGACCCGACCCTGCCGCGCCCCGGTGCCGCCGCCGGCAAGCAACAGCGCCCCGCTCCGGCTGAATTTCAGCACATAGGGAACGCCTTCCGGAAAAGGCAGCACTCCGAGTAAATCACCCGAGTCGGAATTGTAGAGCAAAACCTGCCGCTGTCCGGCCACTGCCACCAGGGGCGCCCAGGGACTGGCTGCCAGGGCCGTGAGCACGCCGGCTCGCGCCGTGCTGACGATCGGCTGCCGGGACAAACCCGCGGGCATGATGGCGGGGCCTTCGGGCTTGGCCGCGCCGGCCGAGATGCTGAGGTTCATGCCTGGCTTTTTGGCCTTCGCTGTCGAACCCGAGTTCTCCAGCGCGCCCCCGACAATCCAGGCCCGGATCGTGGCCAGCTTGGCCTCGGGCAGCTTGTCCTGGTTTGGGGGCATCTTGGGCTCTTCGCTGTGGGTCACCAGCGCCCACAGCCGCGAGCCGTCGAGATCGCCGGCCGAGATCACTTCACCCCCCGCGCCGCCGTGCATGATGGCGGCGTAGCTGTCGATGGCCAGGTCGCTTTTCTTAGTGTCCTGATTGTGACAAGTGGCGCAGTGTTCGCGGAGAATCGGCCGCACGTGCTCGTCGTACGTGATCTTGGCCATCGGCGCGGCCGGCTCGTCGGCCCAAGACGCGGGCGCAGCCGCCAGCAACGTCGCCCAGGCGACGAAAAATGGCAGTCGGCGGAACGATCGCGGGAGAGAAAAAGTCGGCATCAGCGGAATGGATTCGGGCATCGGCGGTGAATTGCCAAGGCGCGCTTAGTGGTTGAACAAGAATTCACGCGAGTTGAGCACCGCCCAAAAGATATCTTCCAACGTGGGACGCGGATCGCCGTCGGCGGCCAGCAAGGTTTGGAACCGTTCGATCTCTTCCGCACTCGGCTTGCGCGACAAACAACGGACGTACAGGTTCTCGACGACTTGCAGCGGCGAGAGCTTGGCTTCGAGCAGCTTGGGAACGATTTTTCCGTCGCTGATCTTCCGTTGCAGCGTGTCGCCGTTCAAAAGGTGCAAAGCTTGCGACAGCGTCGGCTCGGTTGACGCTTCGCAGGCACACACCGTGGTCCGCGGCGAGCGACCGAACGTGCTCAGAAAGTACGTCGTGCTTTGGCCGTTGGCGATTTGCACCGCCCGCGCCCCGAGGGGCAGGCCGGGCAGCTTTTCTTGCGCCTCGGTCACCTGGCTGAAGCAATCCAACAGGCTTTCGGCCGGGATGCGGCGAATGCGGCTGTGAGCGAAGTTCTTTTCGTCTTCCTGGTTGCTCTCGTTGCGCGCCGTGCTGCGCTGATAGGTCTGCGAAGCGCAAATGTCGCCCACCAGCCGCTTGAAGTCATAGTTGTATTCGACCAGCTTTTTGCCCAGCGCCGCGAACAATTCCGGATTGCTGGCCGGATTGCTGACGCGAATGTCGTCGACCGGCTCGACGATGCCGATGCCGAAGAAATGGGCCCACACGCGGTTGGCCACGCTGGTGGCAAAGTAGGGGTTCTCGGGCGACGTGAGCCATTCGGCGAGCACCACCCGCCGGTCCTTGCCCGCCACGTCGGCCACGGCACCGCCCAAGAATTTCGGCGGCATCTGCCGACCGCCGACCGGATGGGTCACCTCGCCGCCACGGGAATTGAAGACGATCTGCTCCCGATAATCTTCCCCCGTCTTGCGGCCGACCTGCGAAAAGAACGCGGCGAAACCGTAATAGTCGTCCATCGTCCAGCGGTCGAACGGATGGTTGTGGCATTGCGCGCATTGCACGCGAATGCCCATGAAGACCTGGGCCACGTTCTCGGCGGTCTTTAGCGTGTCGCGCTCGACCTGATAGTAATTCGTCGGCGGATTCTTGAACGTGCCGCCGCTCGCCCCCAGCAGCGAGCGTACCATCTGGTCGAGGGGCACGTTGTTCGAGATCTGGTTCGTCAGCCAGCTCGAATACAAGAACGCACTCTTGTAGCTGACGTCGACGGTCGACTTGACCATCAACAGGTTCGCCCACTTGAGCGCCCAGATCTCTGAGAACTCTTTGCGCTCCAGCAGCCGATCGACGAGCTTCGCTCGCTTGTCGGGCGAAGCGTCGTTCATGAACGTGGTGTAGTCTTCGACCGAGGGCAGCAGTCCCGTGATGTCGACGGTTACCCGGCGGAGGAACGTTTCGTCGGAGCAGATC
>DATJTR010000206.1:0-10488 GCA_035503215.1 Pirellulales bacterium | reverse complement strand
TCAGCCGATTGGCAACGATCAGATCGCCGCCGTGCGTGAGCAGCAGCGCGCGCTGCGAGTCGCGATAGACGATCGGCGAGGCGTACGATTCCTGCGATTCTTCGCGGGCGTCGGTCGGTCGGCCTTGCCGCCAGATTTCGTTTCCCGTGAGAGCGTCGAGGGCCACGATCGTCGCGCTGTTGCTGTGCAAAAGCTGCAAATACAGGTGGCCGTCATCCAAGGCCGGCGTCGACGCCATCCCGAATTGAATCGAGAACGTGCCATACTTCTCCTGCACGTTGTACTGCCACACCTTCTCGCCGGCGACGGTGTAGCAAGCCAGATCGCCAGTGGACATCATCGCCCAAACGTGCTTGCCGTCGGTCGAGGGAGACGGGGACGCCATGTTTCCTTCGTCGCCGCGGACACCCCGATTGTTGCCGGCAATCTCGCGCTTCCAGAGCAGCTTGCCGTCGGTGCCGACCGACAAGAGCACGAGCGAATCGCCTTCGGCCGAGGTCAAGAAGATTTGCTTGTCCCAAACGACCGGCGTCGCCCCGGCCGGGCCAGGCAGCGGCAATCGCCACACGACTCCTTTTTCTTCGCTCCAGGTGGCGGGCAGATCGGTCTCGTGGCTGATGCCGTCGAAATGCGCACCGCGCCATTGCGGCCAATTGTTGTCCGGCGATTCTTGCTTCGATGGCCGCAGTTCCGCGGCGCCCAACATCCCGCTCCACGTAGCGGCGATCGCGACGACGCATATCCACGCTCTGGGACTTGCCACGCTACGCAGGCCGGGAATCATCATGTTGCACTCGCTTGCGGGAACGACTCACGAAAAACCGGAGGGAATACGGCGGGCCACTCCACCATAGTCTTGCCTAACCGTCCTGGCGGGTCAACACGCCGCCGCGACCTGCCGGTTTGACCGCTGCGGCGTGCGAGTGGTCCCCCTCCCCGCAGGCGGCAGGATAGAATAAACCGGCCGATTCTCCCCCGCGCGCGATCGATCCATTGCCGAATGCCGCCATGAAACTTACGGCGATCCCTCAGCTCTATCGCCACGTCAATCGCTCGTGGGAGATCTTTTCGGTCCTCAGCAAATACGGACTCGCCGATTGGCTCAGCCGATTTGACTTCGATTTCGCCAAGACCCTGTTTCGCGACCGCTCCGGCGAGGGCTTGGGTCGGCTGACGCGTGAAACACGCATCCGGCTGGCGTTGGCCGAACTCGGCCCTACGTTCATCAAGCTAGGGCAAATTCTCAGCACCCGCGCCGACCTGGTCGGCGTACGACTGGCCGAAGAGCTCGAGCAATTGCAAACTGCCGTGCGGCACGATCCGCCCGAGGTGGTGCGGGCCACGATCACGCGCGAGTTGGGCCGCCCAATCGACGAGCTGTTTCGCCGCTTCGACGACGTCCCCCTGGCCAGCGCGTCGATCGGGCAGGTCCATCGGGCCGTACTTCTTACGGGCCAGCCCGTCGCGGTCAAAGTGCAGCACGCCGGCATCGAAGAACGTGTGCGGATCGATCTGGAGATTCTGGCCGGGTTGGCGATGCTGGCCGAGCGCGTCCCCGAGTTCGTCAACTATCGCCCGCGGGCGATCGTGGCCGAATTCCAGCGCACGCTAAAGCGCGAACTCGACTTTTCCCGCGAGCGGCGGAACATCGAGCGCTTCGCCCGCGACCTGGCCGGCCATGCCGAGGTCCGCATCCCCGACACGTTCCCCGAGCTGTCGACGCCTCGCGTCCTGACGATGGAGTATCTCGACGGGCTGAAGTTCAGCGACGCTGCCCGCAACGGCCACGCCGACGTCGACATGGATCGAATCGCGCGCGTGGGGGCAAACCTGTTTCTGGAGATGATCTTTGCTCACGGCTTCTATCATGCCGACCCGCATCCCGGCAATTTGATCCTGCTTCCGGGCAACACGATCGGCCTGGTCGACTTCGGCATGGTCGGTCGGATCGACGAACTCCTGCGCGAATCGATCGAAGATTTGCTATTGGCCATCATCGCTCAGGATCCCGAGCAGTTGACCGCCATCATTATGCGCCTGGGCGCCGTTCCCCCCGGCCTCGACGACACGGCACTCGGGCTCGAAGTGGCCGATTTCGTCGCCCATTATGGCCACGTCAGCCTGTCCGATTTGAACCTGTCGGCAGCGCTGAACGAGATGACCGAAATCATTCGCCGCTATCAGATCACGCTGCCGGCCCGCCTGGCGTTATTGCTCAAGGTGCTGGTCATGCTCGAAGGGACCGGGCGATTGGCCTCGTCGAACTTCAACCTGATGGAAGTGCTTGGCCCCTACCGCCGCAAGATGCTGCTACGCCGCCTCTCGCCGACGCGGCGCATGAAGAAGTTCCACCGCATCTACCTGGAGGTGGAACGCCTGGCCGAGATTCTGCCCCGCCGGCTCGGTGAAATCCTCCAGCAGGTGCAAAGCGGCAATTTCGACGTCCACCTCGACCATCGCGGCCTCGAACCATCGGTCAATCGATTGGTCCTTGGCATGCTGGCCAGTGCGCTGTTTCTCGGTTCGTCGCTGTTGGTCAGCCGCAACGTTCCGCCACTCTTGCACGGAGTGTCGATCGTCGGTGCCATCGGCATGACGCTGAGCTTCTTCTGGGGACTGCGGCTATTGCGGGCGATCAATAAATCGGGCCATCTCGACCGCCGCGAGTAGGCGACCACGGCCGAGCGCGGCCCGATCAGCCCGCAGCGACGACCGCGGCGCTCGGAACCGCCGGAATCGAAAGGGGCAGCACTGCCGGCGTGGTCAGGGCGGCACCCGCTCCCAGGCTTGCCACCCCTGAGTGCGCCGTTACGGCGTATTCCGCCAGGACCCGGGCAATTCGCTTTTCCAGCTCGTCCAATTGACGCAATAGCTCGTCCTGCCGCTCCTCGATCTCCGCGGGCGAAATCAGGGCGCGGGCCGGTAGGGTGTCGGACGCCTGCGGCGCAGCGAGCGCGTCAGCAGAGGGGCCGGCCGAAAGTTCGGACATGGGGCGGGTCAGCGCGGGGCAGGGCAGTAAGAACTGCCTTCAGGCATCGGCCATCGCCGACCGGCCAGTCGAGAGATGCTGGCCGCCGGAGTCACATCTCGCCTGCTTTGCCCGATGCGAACTCGACCGGGCAAAGTTTGCCGGCCGGCGCGTCGCCGTTGCGGCACAACCAAGCGTGCTATCAGCGCGGGGTGTTCACTCGCTATCGTCGTCGCCTTGCTCGATTTGCCCCAGTGCGACGGCAGCCGCCCGCCGGACGTCAACGTTCTCATCCTTCAGCGCCTGCGTTAGCGCCCCGATTGCCGGGCGGGCCGCCGGTCCCAATTCGGCCAGCGCCGCGACTGCCGCTTCGCGCACGTCGACTTCGGGATCTTTCACC
Organism: Pirellulales bacterium; assembly: GCA_035503215.1. Lineage (GTDB taxonomy): Bacteria > Planctomycetota > Planctomycetia > Pirellulales > PALSA-1355 > DATJTR01. The sequence goes on along the minus strand of DATJTR010000206.1, from coordinate 7,120 downwards.
GCGTCGCCGAGCGGGCCGACCGCGGCATCGGATCCGATGGACCCCAATGCCATCGCCGCCGCCGCTCGCACTCCCGCGTCGGCCTCGCGTAGCGCGGCAACCAGACCCGCTACGGCCGGTTTGCCGTCGGGGCCCATTTCCGCCAGCGCCAGGGCGGCACTGCGGCGGACGTTGACGTCGTCGTCCTTTAGCGCGTCTTTCAGCGCGGCCACGGCCGATTTCGCCGTCGGCCCCAATTCGCCGAGCGCATACGCTGCCGCGGCCCGCACGTCGGCCTTTTTATCGACCAGCGCGGCCCCCAGCGCGGTCACGTGGGCATCAGGCTTGGAATCCAAAACAGCCAGGGCGCAACGAGCGAACACCTGCGTCTGCTTGTCGTCGCCGGCGGTTGCCTCTTGCAGCGCCGGCACGGCCGCAGCCGCGGCTGGCTTGCCGATGCGGGCCAGCGCGAGGGCCGCCGCCCCACGCACGTCCTGATCGCTGTCCTTCAATAATTCGCTGAGCTTTGGCACCCCGGCCGCAGCCTTCGCCCCCACGCGTCCCAGCGCCACGGCGGCTGGCCCACGCACGTCGACGTCGCTGTCCTTGAGGGCTTCGATCAGGGCGGCGGTGGCCGGCTCGGAATCGCCGCCGATTTGCCCGAGCGACAAGACAGCGCTGCGGCGAACTTCGACGTCGGAATCCTTGAGCGCCTCGGCCAAGGCTTTCACGGCCGCCGCCTGCTCGGCGGCAACTTTGGCCGGATCGTAAGGAATCGGATTCGGCAGTTGGCCGAGTGCACTGGCGGCCACAAGATTCAGGCCCACGACGATCTGTCCCGCCAGTCGACGCATCGCTATCCCCCTTGTTGCACGCCCGAGAGAAAAAATGCCCGACCCGCGGCGAACCGCCAGGATAGCCCCGTCCAAAAGTGAAACGCTTGCCTGCAGCCGAACAGCCACACGCGCATTGGCACGTGCTGTCAAGACGCTTCACCGTTCACCGGATCTATTAAAAAGCATCGAGCACCGTACACGCGTGGCCCTCGAACCGGTGCCCCACCAGGTCCGAAGGCCACGCGGCCGGCAAACAGAATCCTTAGCGGCGGATTTCGCGCCGCAGGCTTTCGACTTCATTCAACAAGGCATCGAGCTTCCTTTCGACCGCCGAGACGCGGTCCGACGCCTTGTCGTCATCGTCATCTTCTTCTTCGCGATCGTCACCCGGTCGACCGCGCTGCGGCCGGTCGCTCATGTCGCGGTGCCGACCATCGCCATGACCACGTTGGCTGGCGAAGCGCACCCACGGCGGAGGACCACCGTGGCCGACCTGCTGCCCGGGAGGTCCGTGATGACCTTTACCACCCGGCCCGCCGAAATGGCCTGCCGGTCCACCGGAACCTGGCCCCCAGCCGTGATGCCCGCCGGGACCAGGACCGCCCCCGGCGAATTGTCGCCAGTTGCCGGGACCAGGTCCGGCGTGTCCGCCATGGCCGTGCTTGCCGTGGTGCCCATGATGACCCCCGTGGTGGCAGTGATGTCCATGATGTCCACCACCCGGACCGCCGGCCCAATGGCCGTGGCCATGGTGGCCATGGCCGCCGTGTCCGTGATGGCCGCAGTGATGGCCATGATGTCCGTGGTGGCCATGCTTGCCAGCCCAGTGGCCGTGACCGTGATGGCCGCGACCGCCGTGGTGACCACAATGGTGGCCGTGATGCCGACCGTGATGGCCGAAATGGCCGTGATGACCGTGACCGCCATGCCCATGCCCGCGATGGCTAAAGTGCCGGCCGTGTCCACCAGATCCACCATGTCCATGGTGCCGATGCCCGCGACCATGCTGGCCACAGTGATGACCGTGGCAACGTCCGCCGTGGCCAAAATGGCCGTGGCCGCGATGCCCGTGTCCTTCACGCTTATGTCCTCCATGTCCGTGCCCACCGCACCAATGACCACGCCCGTGATGGCCGTGATGCGCGTGATGCCCATGGTGGCCGTGGCGACCATGCTTGCCGGCCCACTGGCCGTGGTGTCCATGATGCCCGTGACCACCGCGCCCATGTTGCCCATGATGGCACTTACCGCCGTGGCAACCCCCACCCTTTCCATGCTGGTGGAAGCTGGCAAAATTGCCCTTCACGTGTCCGTGATGTCCTTTTCCGTGTTCACCCGGCCCGGGTCCACCATGCTTGTGGTGACCGTGGCCAGGCCCCTCTTTGCCTTTCCCAGCGTGCGAGAAATGGCGATCACCTTCGCCGCCATCGCGGGCAAAATCGCGCCACGCGCCGTGCGGACCACCCGCGTGCGACGGTCCATGACGATCGTCGCGATCGCCGCCACCCTGACCACCGCCCCAACGAGCCCACGGTGGACCGCCGTGGAAGCCGCGCGGGCCTCCTGAAGGTCCCCTGCCCTCACCCGTGGGTCGCTGGGGGTGGTCGCCTCGATCCCGATCTTTACGATCGCCATCCTGTTTGTCGTCGTCATCATCCCGTTCGGCGCGAGCGCCATCAGGCCCCGCCTCATCGCGATGACGCCGCCAGCCGTCGTGCCGGCCGCCGCGGCCATCCCAGCTGCGGAAACCCGAACCACCGCGTCCGGCGGGCCGGTCGCCCGTTGCATCGCCGTCCGCCGCCTGGATGGCAGTAGACAACAGCACGGCCACGCTGATCCCCGAAATCAGGGAAAATATCTTCATCATTTCCTCCTAAAACCTCGCCCTGCCGCACCGTATGGCGGCAGAGCAAAATCCATGAATGACTCGCTCACGCAACCCCGCGCAAGCGACCTGCCCGGCAACCGAAACCTCCGTCAATTTCGATTGCGTCCCCCCGGCCCACGACCGGGAAAATCGATCTCACCGGTGAACGTTTCACCGGTTAATTCCTTCCACTTATCGCGTTGCTCGCTGGTCAAGAGCCCCACGATCTTCTCGTTGGCGACGTCGCGCAGCTTCGCGGCTTCCTTCATGGCCGCCTTGAAGTCACTCGCGCCATTGAACAGGCCCTGCATCGACTCTTGGCTTTCTTTGGTGATGCTCTCGATCTTGCTCGATTGCTCTTCGCTCAGCTTGAGCTCCGCTTCGACCGGCTCACTGGTGAACGACCAGGGCGCTTGCAGTTGCAAGCGAATCTGCTTGAGTCGCTTGAGCTGTTCGGGCGAAACGATTTCGGCGACCTTCTTTTCGTTGGCTTCCCGGAACTCACGCATCTTCTTGCGGCGGTCCTCGTCGCTCAGGTCGCGAAACTCGCTGCGGCGGGGGCGCCCTTCCTCGGCCACTTTTTCCAATCGCTCCACCTGGTCCGACGTCAGCTTGAGCTCCTCTTGCACCGACTTATTGCCGGCCAATTGTGCCAACCCGAAGTTCGGGCCGCCGCCCCGCTGCCGTGGGCTGTCGGGCTGGGCACTGGCAGGCGAACCGGCCAGCGACCAAACCACCAGCGCCATGAATCCCGCTGCCAACCAACCACTCGCCAAACGATGCGTCCTCATCAATATCTCCTCGTCGAAAATCTTTCTCGTCGCCTTGTAAGCCTCGCGCCACCCAGTTGTCGCAAAAACCGCGCGGCGTTCAAGACGCCATTCTGTCGCCCGGGTCGGTTTTCTCAAACAGGAGACCCATCTCGACCTGCGATTTTTGCACTCAATCTGGTTTGCGATTTGTTTCGGCCCTGTTAGCTCGTTCTACTCCTTGCCGCCGTGCCGGTTTCGTGTCAATCCTCGCTGCGCGGAATATCGGTGGGCGGCGTCTGCCGGCCGCGCTCCCCGCCGACCCAGGCACCCCTTCCGCCGCGATCGTGCAGACCGAACGCTGCGCCCTGCGGCCCATGCAACGGACGACCTTCCGATCCGCGCGGGCCAAACGGCCCTGCAAACGGAAACATCCCCCGGTGACCATGCCTATGCGGCAACTCTCCTTTGAAAGGTTCGCCGATCAATTCGCTCAAGCGGGCTTGTTGTTCGTCGCTGAGCACGTCCAGAAATTGATCCGGTATCTTGCCCAGACTGTCGCGGTCCGGCCGATCTCGGGGCCCACCAGGGCCGGCTTCACGGGAACCGGCTTCGCCGCCGCGCGGCTGCCCACGTCGCTGCGCGGCCAGGTCGCGGAGGCGATCGATCTGTTCGGCGCTCAGCGCGAGTTGAGCCGCCACTTCGGGCGTGGTGAGTGCCATCGGTCCGCGCCATTGCAGCACCCATTGCAGTGCGATCTGCTGCAGCCGTTGACTTTGAGCCGGCGTGAGCAGTTCGCCGAGCGCCTTTTCTTGGGCCGCGAGCTTGTCGAACGTGGCGTCCCACTGCTCGGCGGTCAGCGGCGTCGAGCGCTCGTCGAAGCTGCGCGGATCGAGCCGCCGCCAGGCTTCTTGCCGATCGAGCCACAATTGTTTTGCCCCCTCAATCTGCTCAGCCGAGAGCCGCAAATCTTCCTGCACGCTGGGCTGCGCAAGCAATTCCAGTTCGCGCCGGCCGCGCATCGAATCGAGTTGCCGATAGGTGGCCGTCAGCCCGGCCTGCCACATTGAGGCGGACGGCTGGTTGCGGGCGAGCCGGGCTTGAATCTGCCGGGCCTGCTCGAGCGCCGCCAGGGCCTCGTTTTTCGAGCCGATTTCTTCCAGGATCGAGGCCACGTGCAAGTGGCTGCTGGCCAACTGCGCCTGCAGCGACGGATCGTCGCTCCCTTGGTCGATGAACTTTTGATAATAATCGAGAGCGGCCGCTAACAGCATGCGCCGCAAACCTTGCAGTTCCACGCCGTCGTCGTCGTCGCTGACCTCGGTGATGAAGTCGACGATTTCCCTTGCCTGGCGAAACGATTTGACCAACTGCTCGTTCGCTTTGGCCATTCGTTCGTTGGCTTTGACCAATTCGGCGTTCGCCTTGCGGGTTTCCCATTGACCGCGGGCGGCGACGAGGCCCAACACCACCAGCAACACCGCCGCGGTGGTTACGATCGCCCGATGCCGCCGTACCCACTTGCTCGCCCGCTCGGCCACGGTCGGCCGCCGGGCCGCGATCGGCCGGTGTTCGAGGAACCGGCTCAAATCCTCAGCCAACTCCTTGGCCGTGGCATAGCGGCGATGTGGCTCCTTGGCCATCGCCTTGAGAACGACCGTTTCCAAATCGACCGGAATCGAACGATTCCGTCGCCGCGGCGCGAGCGGCTCCTCGTCGGCGATCTGCCGCAGCAAGGCCGGGCGGTCCGGCGCTTCGAAGGCCGGAGAGAGCGTCAACAATTCGTACAGCGTGGCCCCCAGCGAATAGATGTCGGCCCGATGATCGACCACTCCGCGGCGGGCCGTCGTCTGCTCGGGGCTCATGTAGCGCAGCGTGCCGACCAGGTCGCCGGTGCGGGTCAGCCGCGAATCCCCTTGGAGCTGTGCCAGGCCGAAGTCGGCGATGTAGATTCGCCCCTCGCCGTCCAGCAACAAGTTCGCGGGCTTGATGTCGCGATGGATCACACCCATGCCGTGGGCGTAGTCGAGCGCCTCGGCCACTTGGGTGCCCATGCCGGCGACGGTGCGGAAATAGGCCGCGCTTTGAATCGACTGCAAGGTGACCCCGGCCTTCTCACGCGCCACCGTGTCGGCCGCCGGCACGGGTCCGCCGAACAAGGCGCAATCCTCCGGTGCCTTTTGCACCTCTTTAGCTCGCGAGCTGCCGTCGACCGTGGTGTACTGCGGCACGCCCGCGGGCCGTGCTTCGCGCCCGAGTTGCTGCGTTTCGATCTCGGCAATCACATCGGCCAGGCTGCGGCCTTCGATGAATTGCATCGCATAGTAATAGACGCCGCGCTCGCAGCCGACCGAATAGATCGGCACGATGTGCGAGTGATGAAGATGGGCGGCCGCCTGAGCCTCCAGACGAAACCGCTGCAACTGCCGCGGATCGAGGGCGGCTGCCAGCGGCAACACTTTGAGTGCCACGCGACGGCCGAGCGAAACCTGCTCGGCTTCGTACACGATTGCCATGCCGCCCCGGCCGAGCTCGCGGATCAACCGGAACTCGCCCAACATTCCTAGCTTTGCCCCGTCTGTTTCGGCCCCGCCGTGTAACCACGGAGCGGTTCCGCTCCCCGTCGATCGTGAAGCGCCATCCCCGGCGGTCCGGCCTGCGGTTGACTGCGACCGTTGCCCGGTTTCTTGTGCCCCGTGTTGCCCCGTGGCCGAACTGCCCCGATGGGCCGAACGCAGCGCCGGCAACAACCCCCGCAAGACTCCGGCGATTTGGGGGTAGCGGCGGGCGAATTCGTCGACGTCGGGCTGCTCGCCGCGTCGTGCCCGCTCCAAGAATTCGTCAGTCGCTTCGGCCACCAGCAGTTCGATCGCATCTTCGGTCATTGAACCGTCGGCGACGTGCCGGGCCGTGGCTTGGCGATCGGCCGTGGCGCGGGACGCGGCGACAGCCTCTTCGGCACCGATTTCGCCGGAGAGTTCCTGGTTCGTCGTGGCTCGCTCGACTGCCATGATCCGCTCGAAGAAACGATTAGCCCGCTGAAATTATCCGCTCGTTCAATGACTCGCAGCCGCTAGGCTTGCGACTGCGTCAGCCCGCTTTTGCTGAGCGACTCGTGCAACCGCAACAGTGCCCGGCCATGCCGCTTGCGGGCGGTGGCCGGGTCGATTTTCAACAAAAACGCCACTTCGCCGTACGATAAGGCCTCGAACGTCCGCAGCAACAGAATCTCGCGATCCAAGTCCGCCAGGCCAGCGATCGCTTCGCGCACTCGATTGGCCATTTCATCCCGCACGAACACCTGGCTGGGGCTCGGATCGCCGCCGGCCAGGCGATCGACCAACCAGGCCGATTTACCCGCTTCCGGCCACGCCTCACGATCGACCGCCCGCCGCGAAGCTCCCAAGTGGCGACGCTCCAGCATGGTCAACCGTTCGTCGAGCGTCTTTCGCAGCCACAGCCGAAACGGCATCGGCTCCCGCTCGAGAAAGTCTTCCAGCCGCCGATACGCCTCCAGTTGCGTTTCCTGCACCACGTCCGACGGATCGAGCCGGGCGTTCAGCCGGTCATCCAAGCGCCACTCGACCAACTGCCGCAGCCACGGCCGGTGACGGGCAAACAACCCCTCGAATGCCGCTTGCTCCCCGCTGCGAACACGCGAAAGCAACTCTACGGTCGGTTCCGAATCC
>DATJTR010000205.1:0-7068 GCA_035503215.1 Pirellulales bacterium | reverse complement strand
AGACTTCCGTGCAGCGACCAGTAAGGACGGATCATTGGTTGACGCGTTCATCAGGCAAGGCCGAATCGTCGCGAAATACGAGCCGGTGGATGCGCACGTGCTGTGGAAATCCTGCTTCTATAGCGCTTACCGTCTTCTGAGCGGAGAGGCCAAACGAGGGACGCCCTCCGACGGGCGCGAAAGCGCTACTGCCGGCGACGAAAAGGCGCCACCGCCCGCCCCCGAGCCGGTAGAACCAGTCCCCGCCTTGGACAGCCTTGATCCGCCGAAACTGGAGTCGTTGCCGCCGCAGCTGGCGTACGAGGTCGGCCGCGCGTACTACTACATGCAAAAGGCCAAAGCCGACCGATATTCTGACGAAGAGGCTCGAGTAACAATCGCACAAGAGAATAGACCGTACGACGAGCGTAACCCGCCAACGCCCGGAAAGCCGTTGACAGGCGTCGCCGGAAGGGCGGAAGCATTTGTGAAATTCGCCGGAAAGAAGTGCCCGACTTGGTATCGTCCACCAGCGGCACTCGGTGACATTTACGCTGCAAAGGCACTCCTCCGGCCAGGCAACGACCGACCCGACCTGAAAACCGTCCAAATTCGCTACCTCAGCAGAGCGGCGAGTCAATTCCGTAACTCACTTCGCTTCAACGCTCGTTACGACGATGCGCTACGCGGGCAAGCCGAAGCACTTCAATACTTGGCGGTCGATCCGAACCCCCCCGAGATCACCGGCGTCACGGACGATCAGATCGAATACTTTCTCAGCGCGGGATATGGAGCAAACCCCGCAGCACAGTCCAGAATGTTGGACGAAGCATATCGATCCGCGGAGGCGGCGAATATCGTGACCGGCGGGCGGGACGCGAAGACACTACGTATCATTGGGAGAATTGAGAACTTCCGCACATTCATGGTCAACGCCGGCAAGTCCTATGAATATGCTGCCCGCGCCGCCCAAATCTTTCGCGAGGCGGGTGAAATCAGCCTTTCGACGTCCGACCGCAATGAATTAGACGATTCAGTTCTCTACAGCAAAAGGACCGCCTACTGGGTGCTGGCGAATCTGGCGGCGCAAGTTGAATCAGAATTTCGCGAAGCGTCCGCAGAAGCGGAGACGATCCGGCCGACCGTTGACACGCTTTTCGCAAAGATGGGTAGTATTCGACCGTTTCCCGACCAAGACCTTGGTGAGGCGATTCGGAGCGCTCACCATGCCTTCGTGGGAATCGAAAACATTCAGCCGCTGGGGAAGGAATTAACTGTGCCGGCCACGAAACGGCTCACCGCCCCGCGCGTGGGCAGCGTCGCGGCGCAAGCCGCGGCTCGCCCGACCGTCTACGACATCAACGCCTGGCCAAACGAGCTTCCCACGGTCCGGGATTTGATGGATCGAGTTGCGGAAATCGGCTCTTGGCGCCTCATCTTCCGGCAGCTTGAGATTCGCGCAGCGGTATTCGCAAGGCAGTACGTTATTCCCCCCGAGCTTCCTAAAGATGACCCCAAGAGAATACTCTTGATCGAATTCATTGCGGACTTGGGAGAGCTTCCCAAGCCTTAGGCCCTGGTCGCAGCGCCATTCCCGGCCCGGGCGCTGGCGATCTCCAGCGGCCGGTGCTCTTCGATTTCGACGGCCAACAAAGCTTGGCGCGCCGCCGCGATGCTGCCCGCTTCGGCCACCAGGTGGCGCGCTGCCGCGAGAACATTGGGCGCGATGTGCAGCGAACTGGCCGGCGCTTGCTCGGCTTCTTCAGGCGGCCAGGGGGGTGGATGGATCCCGGCGACCTGAACGTGAGAAGCCGCAGCCGGCGTGCTCGTTTCCTCCGGCGGAAACGGCGGCTGATGAATGCCCATCTTCCGCTTTGGAGCGACCGCCTTCTTACGCAACTTTTTTGGCGGCGGAACTGCCGTGGGTTTTGCGGCCGCTTTCTTCTTGCCTGCCGGCGCGCGTTTCACTTTTTTCTTCTTCGTCGCCTTGGCCGCGGCGGCGGCCGTCCTGCCCTTGGCAGCCTTCTTCGGCTTCGCGACCTTCTTCTTCGTCGCTTTTGCTCTGACCGGCCGCCTCGCTTTCCGCGCCGCCACGCTGCGCGGAGCCTCTATCCAGGAACGAAATGAGAAGGACATGCTATCCACCTCGCAGTTGCCCAGGTACGCGGGCCGCCGTCGTGGCAAAGGTGCGCGTGACGGACCGCCTCGCAAGACAATCACGGTCGCAGAATATCAATTTCCTGCGCGCGAGGCAAGAAACCCACTCGCCCGGCAGGCCGATTTCCTACCACGCACGTAGAACTCGTGGCAGGAAGTGCCCCCACCAACGTCCCAATGCGGCGTTCGCCGTTATGCCGCCGGACGCCGGCGCTTGTTCAGTGCCCCGCGGGGGCCGACACTCCCAACGCTTGCTGCTGCAACTGGAAGGGTAGAATCGAGGACGGAATCGCGGGGGGCGATCCGACCGGTACGTAGGGGTGCTTAAGTCCCTCGATACGCAATTGCTCGCCGAGGTAGCGAAGCTTGCCTTCGATCGCCTGCTTCTCGGCCAAAAGCGCCGTGTACTTGGCCTTGTCGGTTTCGCTAGCGCCCGGCGAATCCGATTTGCCACTGGATCCAGCGCTGGGGGCGGCGCCGCTGTCCTGACCAACGTCGGCCGCCGGCTGTTCGGCCTTTTCTAGGAGCGTTTTGTCCTTGGCGGGCACGCCAGGCGCAGGCTTGACTTGCTTCTTGGGTGCACCTTCAACTCCGGTCGGCGCCTGGTTGCCGCCGACGTACGAACCTTTCACGGCGTTCATCTTCTGCTCAAGATCGGCCAGCTCCAGATTGATTTGCAGCAAACGAGCGCTCAGGATCTGCTTGATCCGCACCTCATCGGGCGTCGTTACCCCCATGTTCATCAGGGCCGAGGGCAATTCGGAGATCTGCACGCTGGCGCTCACCGAACCGACCGAATTGCCCTGGCTGGTCGGCAGCCCGTATTCGTCGATGTAGTAGCTGACTGTTTTCATGATCGGCGCCGGCGGCGAGTTCTGGGCGTAATCCAGAATGGCCAGCGTCAGCTTGGTCAACTCATTGCGACCCTCGGAACTGGGCACCCAGACCCACGTTCCGCAGTAATGGCCGACTGGCATGCAATCGCAATCCTTGGGCACGCACTTCTTCGGGCCCCAGCAGAACCAACAGGTGGTGTGCAGACATTCCGAAGTCACGATGCCGCTGGCCGCTTCGGCAATTTCGGGGTTATCGGGATCGCCGGTGTAGAAACGTTGCTGCAGGCTCTTGCAGTCGGGACAGGCTTCTGACATGGGCTTACCACCGCAGCCCGACACGGCCTTTTGATACGCGCAGCGCATCAATTCAAGTTTTCTCGGATCGTTCACAGGATTCAGCGTGAACGCTTCGGCCATTTGTCGTTCGCCGGTTAGAGTGCCGGCGAGCGAGTTAAACCAGAACAATCCCCCCGTCGATCGTCCCGCCCCCGGCGCAATCGACGCGGTTCCCGTGTCAGTGACGTTCGAGCTGCTCTGGTTCGGATAGGAAAAAGTCGGCAGCGCGTTTGGATCGACGACGAACATCGCCAGGTTGTTCAGCACCTGCTGCTGCTGGATGTCCGCCACCGTCAGCGCCTGGCGAACCGTGTTCCGCCTGAGCTGCACGTGCGTGCAGCCGCTCGTCGCAACCAACAGCACTAGTGTGAATACCGCTCGCCGATCCATGGCTCTGCCCTCCCAATGAATTACGCCGCGAGGCAGGGAAACCGGCTGTGGACCGGGTTGCTCGCAACTTCTTTCGCTCAGCTAGACCGTGCCGGGCCGTACTCCGGCTGGTGGCAAATCGAAAACCCCGCGACGTTGTTCGCGCCATGTTCGCGGCCCTTGATTCGGCGGCGGGCGGGCGGCAGGGTTGGTCTTACCAGCGCTGTCGGGGTGTGGAGCGAAGGCGGGAGAATCGGACCATCTGGTAGGACTGGTTACATTCGATCGTCCGGAGTTTTCGGACTCTTGAGAGATTTCGCTATGCCCGGCACTACCCGCACAACCCCATTCGTAATACGCAACGTATTAACATCAAATACATTAACTGTCGCCGCCGAGTATCAATTGCCAATTCCCGAGGGCAGTAGTGGCCCGGTCAAGCCGCAAACTTTAGCGCAACGTTCCACTCCCCGCGACTGGTGCTTTCAACAAATACTCGTCGAACCAGTCGGCCAGTTTTGGGCCGTCGGCACGCCAAAAGTCGGGCCAGGGATGTCCGCCGCCGGGCACGACCACCAGCTTGGCCGGCACGCCCGCCTCTTTCAGCTTCGCAATCAGCACTTCCCCTTGCTGCAAGGGCACCACGTCGTCCTGGTCGCCGTGAACGACGAGCGTCGGCGGACTGTTCTGGGTGACGTGCGAAATCGGCGAAGCCTGTTCCAGCAGCACGCGGCGCCGGGCCGGATCGGTCACCTTCACATACGCCCGCAGCCCCGGATCGTACTCGCTGAAATCGAACGACGCCCGGTGATACGTCAGCTTGCCGAGATCGCCCCCCTGCACCGCTCCAGTCGCTCCGTAATTCAACAGGTCGGTCAGCGGAAAAAAGACCGCCGCCGCCTGCAGGCGCGAACTCACCCGCTCGACCGGGTCGGGCGCTCCCGGATTGCCGGTGTCTCCCCCCATCGCATGCAGCAGGGACATGTGGCCGCCGGACGATGCTCCCTCGATGCCGATGCGGCCCGGATCGATCTTGTAATCGGCCGCGTGAAAACGAATGAACCGCACCGCGCGGGCGACGTCGGGCGCCTGCTCCAAAATCGTGAATTTCGGCTCGCCGGCGATCCGCACGCGAAACACCGTATAGCCACGGCTGAGCAGCTCGGCGAAATTCTGCGGCTCGCCGTGGGCGTCGTGCCAGCCGCCGTTGGCCAGGTGCACGACGGCCGCCCCGTTTTGCATCGCCGGAGTGAACACGTCCATCGTCAGAGCCAGGTCGCTCTTGTGGCCGTAGATCACGTCGTCTTGTTCCACGACGCGGGCCGGCTCGTCCGCGCGAACCGGCACTGCTGGGCCGAAAATCCTCCATACCAGCAGCAACGCAATACAAACTGTCAGCCGATACATCTCTCCGGTCCTTGATTGGCGAGCGAATGAAACACAAGCGTCGAGCGAGCGGAAGACCGGAGGTACTCCGAGCCCTCTCCAGCCCTGGCGATTCTATTTCGCGGCGATTCGCCGCGATAGCAGCGCGGTACGGCACGATGGCCCTGGGGTCGATTGGCAACAGGTGTTCCCCCCCCGGCGCGCTCGAAATGGAAGGGGACCGGCCCCGCCGTCGCTGCTCAAACTGCTGGTCGCCGAAGAAAGCGCGACGCAGGCTGTCTTGCCGCAGCAAGAATTCGTCCGCAGCTTCATGTCGTAAACGCCCCTCTGGAACGGTTCGTCCCGCCAAACGATTGCGTTCGGAGCGCACGGGCATTAAAAATACGCAAGCGGGTGGCTCCGGGGTGCAGGCGGTCTGACACGGCGACACCCAAATGAGATGTCCCAGGCAAGAGGCAAGCTCATGCAAACATTCCAGCGATCAAACTGGCTCGTCCTTCTACTCGCGGCCGCGGCCCCGCTCCTGGCCGCGGGCCAACTTCAGGCACAATCGTACAGCTTCACGACGCTCGCCGGCCCGCCCGGCACTACAAGCACCGCGCTTGGCGGCATTGACGGGAACCAGATCGTCGGAACTTCGAGCGCCGGTGGGTTCATCTACAACACCACCACGTCGAGCTACACATCGATTGCCACCCCGGGATTTTCGGACGGCATCTCCGGTAATTACGTCGTTGGCAATTATCCGGGCGGCCAGACCGGTCAGCTTGAAGGCTTCGTCTACAACGTTTCGACGTCGACGTATATAACCCTGAACGACCCGTCGGCGAGCCCCCCCAGCTTCGAGCAGCCGTATGAAACCCTGGCCTACGGCGTCTCCGGCAACCTTGTCGTCGGTAACTATCCCGACGCGGCGTCAGGCCTCACTCTCGGATTTATCTACGACATTTCGAGCTCGTCGTACACCACCCTGGCCGATCCCTTGTCGGCGGGCTTCACCAAGGCCACCGGCGTCGACAGCGACTACGTGGTGGGCGAGTACCTTAGCTCTTTGCAGGGCGAGCCGGTCGGTGGGCCGACAAACACCGTGGGCTTTCTGTACGACATGTCCACCTCGTCTTACACCACGCTCAACGATCCGCTGGGCGTCGACGGCACGTTTCCAACCGGCGTTTCGGGCAACGAAGTGATCGGGTTCTATGCGGACGCGGCGAACGCGTTTCACGGATTCATCTACGACATCTCAACCGCGACCTTCACGACGGTCGATAACCCTGCGGCCAATGAAACCGAATTCGACGCGGGGACGCTGCCCTACGGGATTTCGGGCGACACTTTTGTCGGAAACTACTACGTCACGCCTGCTACGTCCCAAGCGTTCATTGCCGTGCCTACGCCGGAGCCATCGTCGCTCGTGCTGCTCGGCCTGGGCGCAATCGGTTTGGGAGCGGCAGCCATTCGCCGCGGAAGGCAAAAGCAAGCGGCCTCGATGTGAACCGGCGCAGCCGGCCACGGCCCGCACCTCGCGGGAAAAACGAAGGGTGAGAACGGCGCATCCCGACGATCGCCTCAGAACCGGTCAGGAATCCAGGGCTCGCCCGGATCTTCGCCCTTCCGGATCGCGTCCCAAGCTTTCTCTTGGTCGGCGATGAACCGGCCCCAGTCCTGTCCTCCAATGACCTTCTCGCTGCCGTCCATGAAGACGACCGTGTGTCCCCCCTCGGGCAAAAGTCCGCTATTGTGGTCCGAACCGAATTTGTCCCAGACGATGGCGACGCGGCTGTTTACGCGCGGGTCCTTTTGCTGCCTCAAGCCATCGACGTAGTGCCAACCGCACGTCTCGGGAGTCAGCGGCTGGCCAGACTCGAGAAGTTTCCGGGCGGGTTCTTCGGGATATCCTTTCCCAAGGAGGAGGCTGGCACCGACGCATTCGGAATAGAGCAGGCTGAACGATGCCTCGGGCGTGGCGCCGCCAGTCGGAAACTGGCCGCCGTGCTCTTGGGCG
>DATJTR010000204.1:0-2078 GCA_035503215.1 Pirellulales bacterium | reverse complement strand
GCACGTCGCGCGAAATCCGCGCCGCCGATCCCGCTGCTGGCGCCGCGGCAGACAAGGCCCCGCCGCCGGCCGTCATCGCTCGCAAGCGTTTGGCCGGCGACGACTGGCCGCATTTTCTTGGTCCTACGGGCGACAACCAATCGGCCGAACGCGGCCTGGAACCGAAGTGGCCGGACGATGGGCCCAAAATCATCTGGCAAACCATGCTCGGCACCGGTTACGCTTCGCCGGTCGTCAGCGAGGGCCGGCTGTTTCAGTTCGATCGCGTCGGCGGCCGCGCCCGACTCCGCGCCCTGGAAAGCGAGACTGGCAAGTTCCTCTGGCAATTCGACTATCCCTCCGAATACGTCGACCTTTACGGCTACGACAACGGTCCCCGGGCCTCCGCCACGGTCGACGAGGGCCGCGTGTACATCTTCGGCGCCGAGGGAATGCTCCACTGTGTCGACGCCCACACGGGCAAGCCGATCTGGAAGGTCGATACCGCGGCCGACTTTGGCGTCGTGCAAAACTTCTTCGGCGTCGGCAGCACGCCGGTCGTGTTCGGCGATCTGTTGATCGTGCAGATCGGCGGTAGCGGCGCGCAGGGGGCCACGGCCAGCGGCGTCGAGCAAGCGCTGCCCGACGGCACCGGCGTGGTCGCCTTCGATAAACGCACGGGCAAGGTGAAATACAAGCTGGGCGACGAGCTGGCCAGCTATTCCAGCCCGGCGCTAGCCGAAGTCGGCGGACGGCCGTGGTGTTTCGTTTTTGCCCGCGGTGGGTTGCTGGGTTTCGACCCGGCCAAAGGAACGCTCGATTTCCGCTTTCCCTTTCGCGCCGCGAAGCTGGAAAGCGTCAACGCCAGCAACCCGGTGATCGTCGGCGACCAGGTGTTTGTTTCGGAAACGTACGGCCCCGGCAGCGCACTCGTGAAATTCCGCGCCGGCGCCTACGACGTCGTCTGGTCCGACGCCGATCGGCCGCGGCGTAAATCGATGCAAGCTCATTGGAGTACAGCGATCCATCGCGACGGCTATTTGTACGGCTCCAGCGGCCGCCACGACACCAACGCCGAGCTAAGGTGCATCGAGCTCGCCACCGGCAAAGTCCTTTGGAGCGAGCCCGACCTGACGCGCACCACGCTCCTCTATGTTGACGGATACTTTGTCTCGCTGGGCGAAAAGGGAACGCTGCGTTTGATCAAGGTAACGCCCGAGAAGTACGAAGAAGCGGCCCAAGCCACGTTGGTCGAAAAGGAAGGGACGTTCGGCCCGACGCCGCTGCTCAAGTTTCCGGCCTGGAGTCCGCCGATCTTGTCGCACGGACTGCTCTACGTCCGCGGAGCGGGGCGACTGGTGTGCGTGGAATTGATTCCGCTCGACAAGCTGACGCCCCGGCAGGCCACGCGGTGATCAGGCCGGCAGCAGGTCGGCAAATGCGCGGCGGCAATCTTGCAACAACTGGCGATAACACATCTGCTCGATGTCTTCGCCCATCAGCTCAACGTCGTAGTCGCCGTCGTAGCCGGCCGATTGCAATGCGGCCACGATTTGCCGCAGCGGCAACACCCCCTCGCACAGCCGCTGACGCGACTGCTCGCAGGTGGGCGGTTGCCGGCTGTCTCCCAAGTGGACGATGGCCACGTGCGGCGCCACGCGAGCAATGTCGTCCAACACCTTCGGATCGTGCCCCAAGTGATAGGTGTCGAACGCCAGCTTCAAGCGGGGATGGGCGATCTCTTCCACGAGCGTCATCGCGTCGGAAAGAGTCGTCAAAAACGTCCATTCCGCCGCACACGCCGAGTACATTGGCTCGATGGCCAACGTCACGTCCAGTTCCATCGCCAACGGCAACAGTTCGGCCAGCGCGCCGGCGAACAACCGCCGGGCATGATTGTGCGTGTGGCTGTTCCGCCCGCCGCTGTAGACGACCAGGCAGCCGGCCCGTAGCCGTGCCGCGAGGCGAATTGCGTCGGCCGCATCCTGAACGCTCTCGGCAAAGGTATGGCCGTCGCTGCCGGTGAAACCGCCAGCCCACAGCAGGTTGGAAACGGCCAGGCCGCTTTGGGTCAAGAGTTCGGCGGCGCGGTCTTCGCC
>DATJTR010000203.1:0-4914 GCA_035503215.1 Pirellulales bacterium | reverse complement strand
GGTACGCTGACGCCGGGGACGGTCTACCGCCAGCCTGTCATCACGATGGACCTGACCGCGACCGCCCTGGCTGCGGCCGGCGCGGACCGCGGGGGGATCGAAGGGATCGACCTTTTGCCCTTCTTGGCGAGCGATCAGAGCGGCGCGCCGCACGAGGTGCTCTACTGGCGATCGCGCACCACGAGCAATAACTACGCAGCCCGCAAAGCCGACTGGAAGTACGTCCATTCCACCGAAGGGGCTCAACATCCCGGACCGGAGCAGACGCCCGGGCGCGACATGCTATTCAACCTGGCTGAAGACATCGGCGAGAAAAATGATCTGGCGTCAGCCAATCCCGAGAAGCTCGCCGAGCTTCGCGCCCTTTATGAAACCTGGAGCGGGAACGTGGACTCGGAGTGTCGCAAGCTCGGGATCAAGCCGCTCTTCGCCAAAGGGACGGTGCAGGACGAACCGAAATAGGTATATCGCGGTCCAGAATACTTCCCGAGCGGTCCGTCAAGTTGAGTTGCGGTTTCGCGGAAGCGGGATCGTGGCGCCGGCGTAGCCGACGCTCGTGCGTCTTGCCGCCCTGGTGTGGGGCGCGCTGGCGCATGAGCCGGGCCAACTGTATGGCCCCGTTATGCTCTCTGAAATACTGCCACCAATGGGAGACTTTCTGGTCCGCTGCCGCTTGACCGCCTCGATCCGTGTATACCCCCCCCGGCGAGCAAAGTATTTGTTCCGGCAACTTTCAACGGATATACTCGGTCAATACTGCTCCCTGCCCCTGCTTCGCCCCACTGCCCGCCGCAAGCAACCCACCAACATTGCGGTTACGCGCGGCTGCCGCCGTTGATCGCTTCGATCTTTCGGAGGGATTTCAATGTCCAAGCTTCACCTCGGTTGTCCTGGCTTCCAGCAGCTTCGAATCTCCCGCCGCTCAGCCTTGCAGATCGGCTTTTGCGGAGCACTGGGGTTGTCGCTTGGCGATCTGTTGCGTGGCGAAGCGCGAGCGGCGGCCGAGGATGCGAAGAGCGAGGGCCCGGCCAAGAGCATCATTCATCTGCATCTACCTGGCGGCATGGCCCAACAGGAATCGTGGGACCCCAAGCCGGAAGCCCCCGTGGAATACCGCGGGGCCTTCCAGGTCGCGAAGACCAACACGGGCGAAGTCTTCAGCGAGAACTTTGCGCGGCTTTCGAAGGTCGCCGACAAGCTGACCATCGTCCGCTCCGTCATGGGCAAGATTCCCGATCACGGCCAGGCTACGTACCACACCTTCACTGGCTACACGCCCAGTACCGTGATCGATTACCCGCAGATGGGCGCGATCGTCTCGCAGCATTTCGGTCCGCGCCGCGGACTGCCCCCCTATATCGCCATCCCCAACTCGTTGGGATTCAGCGGCGGCACGGGCTATCTGAGCAGCAAGTACGGCGCCTTCCAACTCGGGGCCGACCCTGGTGCCAAAGGCGAATTCAAAGTCCAAGACTTCTCGCTTCCGTCCGGCGTCAGCGACCAGCAATTCGATCGCCGTCGCCAGGCCCGCGCCGCGATCGAGAGCCACCTGCGCTCGATGCACGCCGGCGACGACACCCAGAACACGATGGACGAGTTCTACGACCGGGCCTATTCGCTGGTGACGTCGTCCGAAGCCCAGCAGGCGTTCTCCCTGACGGGCGAGCCGCAATCGATGCTCGATCTCTATGGCGATCAGTACATCCTCAAAGCCCGCCGGGAGCCGGCCGGTATCGGCAAGCGACTGCTGATGGCCCGTCGCCTGGTCGAGGCGGGCGTCCGTTTCGTCACCGTGCAGTACGGCGCCTGGGATTCGCACGCCAGCATCAAGGATAACTGCCTCGACCAGATGCCGGCCCTGGACCACGCCCTGGCGGGCCTGATCGGCGATCTCGACGATCGGGGCCTGCTCTCCAGCACGCTGGTGATGGTCACGACCGAGTTTGGCCGCACGCCGAAGATCAATAACGCCAACGGCCGCGACCATTGGGCCCGCGTCTATTCCCTGCTGTTGGCCGGCGGCGGCATCACCCGCGGCCAGGTCTTTGGCGCCTCCGACGCCACGGCCGCCGAGCCCTCGCGCGATGCCGTCACCTTGGAGGACTTCCTGTTCACGGTCTACCACCAGCTCGGCATCAACGCCGACGAAGAGTTGCTGGCGTTCGGCACTCGCCCGATCGAGATCATCCGCGACGGCAAGCTGGTGAAAGGAATCATCGCCTGATGTTCCGCGGCCTGTTGCTCTCGTTGGTCCTTGTCGCTGGCCTATCCGCTGCGGCGGCCGCTGGGCCGATGATCCATCACATCGAAGCCGTCGCGCCCCGCTGCGGCCAGCGCGGCACTACCGTCGAGGTTACGCTCAGCGGCGTCAGCCTCGCGAAGCCTCAAGACGTCGTTTTTTTTCGGCCGGGCATTCGGGCCGTCGAGGTCGAGGAGCAGCCTGCCTTGCCGGAACCGATCAACACGATACATAGCGGTTTCATGAAAGAAAGCGTGCGGTGCGTCTTCGAGATCGCGCCCGACTGCCCGCTCGGCGAACATCCCTTTCGCCTGCGAACGGCGACCGAGCTGACCGGCCTCGGCACGTTCCACGTCACGCGATTTCCGAACGTAGACGAAACAGAGAAGGGCCACCGCCAGAACGATACTTGCGAGCTTGCCCAGCCCGTGCCGATGAATTCCACGGTCCGCGGCCGGATGCTCACCACCAACGTGGCCGACGTCGACGTGTACCGCGTCGCCGGCCGCGGCGGACAGCACCTCTCGGTGGAAGTTGACAGCGTCTGGATGACCGACAGGCACTACGGCAATTCCGAATGCGACCTGGCCGTCCGCGTGCTGGACGACCGCGGACAGGTCATCGTCCAGAACGATGACAGCGCCCTGCACATCCAGGACCCTATCGTCTCGACCGTCCTTCCGCGCGACGCCGACTACTTTGTCGAAATCCGGCAACGCATTGCCCACTCGGGCGGCCAGATCTTCTATGCCGCCCACATCGGCGAAAATCATCGTCCGCTGGCCATCTATCCAGCCGGAGGACGAGGCGGTGAAAAACTTTCGGCCACGCTCCTGGGCGATCCGGCCGGCGACGAGCCGATCAGCGTCGAAACGGCCCCCGAGCCGGGAGATTTCGCGTTCAACGACAACATGCCGTCGTCACTGCCGATGCGGATCTCGCCGTACGAAAACGTGCTCGAAGCCCCGGGCGACGGTCCAACGGTCGTCGAGCATCTCCCTGCCGCGCTGAACGGCATCATTGAAAAGCCGGGCGACACGGACGTGTTCCGCCTTTCCGTCCACAAAGGCGATCGCTACCGGGTCCGCGTCTATGGCCGGTCGCTTGGCACGCCGATCGACCCCCGCCTCTCGATCACGGCCGAAGGCGCCGATTCGCCCGAAATCGAGGGGGACGACAGCACCTATCCCGATCGCGGCCTGTACGCCGTCGGGCAGCAGTTGCAGCGCAAGGAGTTGCTGGATCCGTCGCTTGTATGGGAGCCGCGCACCGACGGAGTTTATCAACTGGCCATCTCCGATATGCGTTCGCTGGGCGGACCGACGTTCGTCTATCGCATCGAGATCGAGGCGGCTCACGACGGCGTGAACACCGTTCCTTACTCGCGGGTGATCGACAATGTCGAGTGCTACCGGCTGACCTCGTTTGCCGTTCCGCAGGGCAACCGCTGGACCGTCAACATCGCTCTGAGCGAGGAGCAAGGGAACCGTTATCACGGCGAGTTGGATCTTGTCGCCGTCGGTTTGCCCGCGGGCGTGCAGATGATCGCCCCGCGCGTCAAGCCGGGTGAGAAAATCGTGCCGGTCGAGTTCGTCGCCGGCCGCGATGCGCGTCCGCAAGTCGCCCTGTTCCAAATTCTCGTCCGCGCGGTCGGCGAATCCCACGATTTCACCAGCGGTTCACAGCAGGCGTTTCCTTTCCTGGGCCACTCGGGCGGGGCGGCGTGGCGCTCGGTCGTGGTCGATCATTACGCTCTGGCCGTGACCGATCCGGCCCCCTATTCGCTCGAAGTCCAGCGGCCGCGAATTCCGCTGGCGCTCAATGGCGAACTGGCGCTCGAGGTCGATATTACCCGCCAGCCCGGGTTCGACGAGCCGATCGAGTTCCAGGCCGACTGGGTGCCTCCCGGCGTCGCGTCCGAACCGACCGTGACCGTCTCGTCAGGCGAGAATCACGCCGTTTTCCGTCTCTCGGCCAGCGGTTCGGCCAAACCCGGCAAGTGGCCGCTGGCCCTGACCGCCTCGACCACGGGCGGCTCCTATTATCTCGGCGCCGGCCGGATTCGCGTCTCAACATCGATGATTGATCTGGAAATCGCCGAGCCCTATGTCGCCTTGAAGAACCAACCGGCAGCGATTCGCCGTGGCCAGCAGGCCCAGGTGGTCTGGGACGTCGAGCACAAGAAGCCGCTGCCCGGCCAGGCCGAAGCCGTGCTCGTCGGCTTGCCCAAAGGAGTTACGCTGGTGGGCCCGCCCCCGCGACTCGCAGCCGGTGATCGGCAGTTGGTCTTCAACCTCGAAGCCGACCGCGAAGTGCTGCTGGGCCAATACAGGGAGCTGAGCTGCGAAATCGTCGTCCACGAGGCCGGCCAGGAAATCCGCCAGCGCACCGGCAAGGGCATCTTGCGGGTCGATCCGTCGCTTGATTCTGCCACGCAAACGAAGACACCATGAAGTTTGACCAAGAACGCGCCGTAATTCGCCCCTGTCCTCCCGTGGGAGAGGGACCGGGAGAGCAGCGTTTCGCCGCGCCGCGGATGCTGCGAACGTCGATCGTTGTCGGCCTCGGCGTTGCACTGCTTCTGTCTCGACCCGTTCTTGTCTCGGCCGAGACTCCCGCGGTCGATGCCGCGCCCGCGGCGCCCAGCTTCCGTGGCGATGTGATGCCCATCCTTT
>DATJTR010000202.1:0-3681 GCA_035503215.1 Pirellulales bacterium | reverse complement strand
CCAGGCGGGCGCGATGTTCGAGCGGCGTTTCCGACGCGTGTCCGCTGACATTTCGTTGGTCTCCGCTGAGTACTGGGACGTTCGCCTGGGCTTGGGGTAAATCATTGGTCGGCCGGCAATCTTTTAAAGTGTAGTTCGAATTCCGGCTTGCTCTCGCCGTCGACCTGCGCCTCGGCCGATCGCAATGTGAAACTGTTGGTGGAAATATCGCTATAGATATTCTTCGCGCTGGTCGTCCGGCCGTCGCGAGTTACTCCGCTGGATCGAACGACCCAGGTATCGCCGTGCTGCGTCCATGATCCTTCACCCATGCCGCCATCGGCGTCGAATTTCCAGCCCTTGAGACGCCTGGTGAGAGGATCCCAGGCGATGCGTTCCGTGAAGCGATGAGTTACACGCTCATCGTGTTCAACGACGACGTCGCAAAGCAGGTAGACTTTGTTCGCGGTCCATTTGGCGCTGACGGTGATCGTGTTTCCGTCCTCATCGGCTTCCCAATCTCCCACGAGCCACTCCAGAGCGTTCAAACGATCGACGGGGGACGGCGGCGGCGCCAGGCTCTCGCGCAAACTGCTTAGCAGCCAGGATCCCTGTTGTTTGACCCACACCGCCAAATAGCGTCCGCGGAAAATCGGTTTCTCGCCCTCCGTGGCTAGTTCGGAGACGCCATCCTCCAGCGCAACCTCGGGAGTGACCAAGCGCAGCGACTCGGTTTCCAAAGCCAGGTGCGGAATCGACCCCTTTAGCCCTTCCTTATCGAGCTGCACCATTTTCTCGAGGGCCTCTCGAGCCTTCACCGATCGGCCCCGCGGATCGACATAGTTGCCGTCCGCGGTCCAGAACTTGGCCATTGCCGCCATGTCACCCTCGGCGAGCGCCTTGCCATACGCGGCGATCACTTGTCGTAATCCCTCCTCGCCGCTGGCTGCCGGAGTGGTTTTGCCAACCGCGCCAGGTTTGTTCCCCCCCGGCTTTGTGCCCGCTGCGCCCCCCGCAGCCGCGGGTCGGTTACCGCTCGCTTGGGCGTGAACAGAGGCCGGCGTGGCCGCCCAGAAAAAGAGGGAGGAGAACAGGGAGAGGGCAATCGATGTCTGCATCCTTGTCGGCATGAAATCCTCGCTGGGTGCCACCGCACCGACCGCCCGTGGCAGCGATCACGCGGTGAGAATGATAGCTTTCCGCCATTTCCCCAGTATAAGACAGACGGCAGGGCACACAATCCGCGATCCGCCAGGGGTTGCCGGACGCTGTGCCGGACGCTTGGCGCGGCGGTTTGACCGCTGCATGGGTGACCCGAAGGTAAGAGCATCAACGCGTAATACCCCCGTTCGAATGCGCTGCGGCGCGCGATGGTCCTCCCCTTGATGCCGCGCCCGGACGATGTCTGGGGTAGAGGCCCTGCGGCTTGCTTGTCGGGCGGTGTCCAGCCGTAAAAAGTCGTGCCTGGGGGCTGTTTAAGGCCTCGCACGTTAGATTTTTCCGGTCGCCAGCGGGGGCTTACAGTCTAAAATCTAAATAGCGGTCCCTTGATGCCCGGGTAAACATTCCCGCCGATCCATGAGCTCCATCAGTCCTTCCAAACCGATCGAATTGTTGCCGTTGGCCAAAGCGGGCGACGGAGCCGCACTGGGCGAGCTGTTGGCTTGCTATCGCCGTTATTTGTCCCTGCTGGCCCGCTTGCAGATCAGTCGACGTCTGCAGGGCAAGGCCGACGCGTCGGACCTGGTGCAAGAGACGTTTTTACAGGCCCATCGTCACTTCGGCCAATTTCGCGGAGCCAGCGAGGGGGAATTGATCGGTTGGTTGCGAGGCATTCTGGCCGCGCTGATCGCCAATCACGTCCGCCATTACCTGGGAACCAAGGGGCGCGACGTCCGCCTCGAACGAGCTTTGGCCCTGGAGATGGACGAAACGTCTTGCGTGCTCGATCAGGGTTTGATCGCCAGCGTCAGCTCCCCCAGCCATCAGGTCGCCCGTCGCGAAACCGCGGTGCTGTTGGCCAACGCACTTGACCGGCTGCCGGTCGACTATCGCGAGGCGATCGTCCTACGGCATCTCGAAGGGCTGTCGTTTGCCGAGGTGGCCAGCCGCATGGGGCGCAGCGTCGACAGCGTCGAAAAGCTCTGGGTCCGCGCGCTGGGAAAGCTGCGGCAGGCCATGAGCGAGCACGCCGCCGGCGAATCGGGAGAGCCGCAATGAAGTCGGATCACGTGGCTGGCTCGGCCGATCGGCCGCCCGACGTCGATGATTCGGGCGCGGACGATCCGCGAGTGGTCCGCGCGGTCCAGGCCTATTTGGCCGCTCTCGAGTCGGGCAATCCTGTCGACCGGAAAACCTACATCGCCCAGCATCCCGAAATCGCCGCGGAATTGACCGAGTGTCTTGCCGGTTTGGACCTGATTCACGCGGCGGCGGGCAATTGGCGCGAGACCCCGCTCGAAGCGATTTCCTCCGATCATGCCGCCACGAGTTCTCCTTCGCCGCTCGGTGATTTTCGCATCCTGCGCGAAATCGGGCGGGGAGGGATGGGAGTCGTCTACGAGGCGATGCAACTCTCGCTTGGACGGCGCGTGGCCCTGAAAGTTCTGCCCTTTGCGGCCGCCTTGGATCCAAAGCAACTTCAACGCTTCAAGAATGAAGCCCAGGCCGCGGCCCAACTGCATCACAGCAACATCGTGCCGGTGTACGCCGTCGGCTGCGAACGAGGCGTCCATTTCTACGCGATGCAGTTGATTCATGGCCATTCTCTCTCGGTGCTCATCCGTCAGATGCGTTCGCTGGCCGGCCACGAAGGTGACGCAGACTACCAAAGCTCCACGGGTATGCTGGTCAGCAACCTGGCTCTGGGCCGGCTGTACCCCGATCGTTCCGCTGGCGGCGGATCGGCGACCCGGCTCGACCCGCCGAGTGAGAAATCGGGGGGCACGGCCGGTGCGGCCCAGCAGCCGACGGGACCCTGGGATTCGTCGACTCGTGACGCGGCGGACTCCAAGCTGCCGGCCGACGCTTCGACGACCGCCGCGGCGGCCGCGCTCACGACGCATCATTCCAGCCGGCGGCGCTATTTCCGCACCGTGGCCAACTTGGGCCGCCAGGCGGCCGAAGCCTTGGAACATGCTCACACCGTGGGCGTGATCCACCGCGACATCAAGCCGGCCAACCTGCTGGTCGACCAGCAGGGGAACATTTGGATCACCGATTTCGGCTTGGCACAGTTTCACGCTGAAGTCGGATTGACGCGTACCGGCGACATGATGGGTACGCTGCGCTACATGAGCCCCGAGCAGGCCCTCGGCAACCGAGTGGTCCTCGACCACCGCACCGACATCTATTCGCTTGGCGTCACGCTGTACGAGCTTTTGACGCTCGAACCGGTGTTTGCCGGCAGCGACCGAGCGGACCTTTTGCGACGAATCATCGAAGACGAACCGCGCGCAATGCGCTCGGTGGATCCGACGGTCCCGGTCGAGCTGGAAACGATCGTGCTCAAAGCCTTGGCCAAAGTTCCCACCGAACGCTATGCCACGGCCCAGGAGCTGGCGGATGATCTGCAGCGATTCTTGAACGACGAGCCGATCCGTGCCCGCCGGCCGACCCTTTTGGAGCGATCCACGAAATGGGCCCGCCGGCACCGCGGCATCTTCATTTCGGCCCTGCTGCTGCTGGCCACGGCGACGGCCG
>DATJTR010000201.1:0-7444 GCA_035503215.1 Pirellulales bacterium | reverse complement strand
AACGAAAACTCGCCTTGTTCCAGCGGCAACTGGCTCGCCTGGCTGAGCCATTGCACCAACAGGGCCCGGGCCGCGACCAGATCGCCGGCGTCGAGTAGAGCTTCGACCACCAGGGCGTAGGCCTTGGGTGAGGAGAAATCTTCGACATGCGCGCGCCAAAAGGCGATGTCGCCCGACGCGGCACCGGCCTTGTGCCAGGCTTCCAGGGCTTGGGCGACGTGCAGGGCCGACTCGTATGCCTCGGCACCGGAAAACGCTTCGATCGCCGAGACCGTGGTGGCGGCAAATTGATCCCACCACTCGGCCAGCGTTCCCATCCAGCGGGCCATCGTGGTTTGCAGCTCCGTGGCCTGGCGGAGAGCCGAGGCCCGCCAAAGCTGCGCGGCGACGGCAAAGATTTCATCCAACAGTTCGACGAGCTGATCGACCCGATGATCGAGCACGCTGTTTTCGGGGGCTGGAAACAGGCTGAACTGACCCTGGAAGCCGAGGATATTCCAGGGATCGACGAGGGCTCCGCACTCGATCGCTCGAAACAGCAACTTGTCGATCGAGAGCAATTCGGTCGCCGCTGCATCGAGTTCGCCCCGATCGATGGCCAGCCGCGCGGCGGAAATCTGGCAGCCGATCTGGCACCGCATACGGGCCGAGGCGGTCGGCACGACATCGGCCTGGCGGCGGGCCGCCGCGGGATAACCCATCGCGGCGAACAACAGCGCCAGGTGAACGTGTTCCAATTGGGCCGCGCGCCGGCGAGCGAGAAAATGGTTCAGATGCTGCCGGGCGCCGGCCAATGGCTGTCGGCGGGCTTGAGCCTCGGCACGCAGCCGCTCGCCGTGGGTGCCGCCGGCACCGGCCAGCAATTCCTCGTAATAGGCGTCTCGGTAGGCGGCGATCTGCTGCACCAGCGTGCCCAGCGTCGTCGTGGAAGCGTGCGTGTCGGGCCCGCTGCCGCTCGTGCCCGAGGCCATGAGAATGGTGCCGGCCAGAACCGCCGCCGCTTCGAACCGCAGTTCTTCGGGGTCGAGACTGCCGGGCGCGAGCACGCGGGCCGCGAGGGCGTCGAGCATGATTTGCTGCAGGACGAAACGCCGATAGCGCCCCTGGTTGTCGATGTGGTGCGGGTCCCACTGGCCGAAATGATAGTTCGGCCGTTTATTGACCGGGTGGTCGAAATCGTATTCGCGCGGATCGACAGCCAACTCGTCGAGCAGATCGACGTCGAACCAGGCTTCCGCGGCGATCGAGCGCTTGATGCCGCGCAGGATGTCGAGCGCACGGCCAATCAGCCATTCGTAGCGGCCGGTCGAGGTGCCGACGCCGCGAACGAAAAGCGGAATCGGTCGCACCCATTCGTGTTCGTACGGTTCGATCTTGCGCGGGGTGCGCAGCACGGCCACCGGGCGATGGCCTAGAAAATCGTCGAGCTTGTCGCGGGCCTCGGCGACGACCCGCTCGGTTTCGTCCCAAGGCGCGCCGGCCTGAAGGACCGCCTCGGCGACGCGGCCGAGGAAAAAGGGACGCCACAGGGCCGCATCC
This sequence comes from Pirellulales bacterium, assembly GCA_035503215.1. Lineage (GTDB taxonomy): Bacteria > Planctomycetota > Planctomycetia > Pirellulales > PALSA-1355 > DATJTR01. Next base: position 5,905 of record DATJTR010000201.1, on the reverse strand, counting down.
CTTTGGCCGGCGAGCAGGTCGCGATGGAACTGGCGGTAGGCCGGGGCGAAATGATCGAACACCAGGTCGATGACCGCCCGGGCCTGGTCGGTATCGCGAAAGGCAGCCGCCTTGCCGGCCAGGGTGGGCAAATGGGCCCGCAAGCGGTCGCGGACCACCAGGTAGGTGTCGTCGCGCTCGGAGCCCGAGCCTTCGATTTGCCGATAGAGCCGGTCGAGACTGCCGAGAAACTCAGGATCGCTGGCCCCGGACGAAAAATTGAGATAGCCGAGCAGTTCCTCGAGCAGCGGGGCGTCGGCATCGCGGCGGGACTGAGGCATCGGGGAATCGAACGGTTGGAGGCACGGCCCAGGGGTGAGCTGGGCACGGCTATGGGGGTCGATATCAAACCACTTTGGGGACACGCGGGGAGTACAGGCCCGGTCCATCGTAAGAAATGGTGGGTGATTTGGTCTAGCGGCCTGCCGACCGCCGTCGGGTGAGAAATCGGTTTCCGCCGCGCACGGGCAAAAGTGCGGCTCCGCGGCATGCGGTCGCCAGTGCGCAGGCTGCCGGCGCGGAGGCGGGCTGGCGGTGCAGGCGCGGATGGGCGGTGCCGAGCGCCCTGGTCAATCGCCTTCGTGGGTCGTGCGGCCGGTGGCGACGTCGAACTCGAAAATCGCCGGCACCAGCATGGCGGCGATCGCAAATCCGTAAGTGAACAGGACGACCAGGAACGGCCCCAGCGTGTGATTCAGCAGAAAGCTGGTAATGGCGTAGAATGTGGCTGCTGGGCAGAGTAGCGAAGCGACGAGAATCGCGAGCGAAGGGTTGCGAGCACCCAGGGCGATGTAGAGGCCCAGCGTGCCGCCCCCCATGAACGCCAGAAACGGCTGTAACTGCATGTGGAACGAGCCGCTGAAGGCGACCATCACCCGCATGCAGGTGGCGATGCCGATGAACAGAAAAAAGAGGGTACCGAGCGACACGCCGATGGCGCTGCGGCTGTTGTCGTAGTTCATGCCCGAGTGCAAACCGAGCATAGCGGCAAAGAAATTCATCACCGCCAGCGTGCCGATGAGATAGCACAGGTTCTCGGCCGTGAGTGCCCGCACGTACCACAGGTAGACGCAGAGGGCCACGGGCACCAGGACCATCTCTTTCACATTGTAGAAGATGCCGCCGAGCTTGCCGAAGATGAATTCTTTGGCCGTCAGATCGGTGACGAGGAGCAAATCGATCGCTCCGCGGTCCCGTTCGCTGGTGATGGACGTAACGGCCTGCGAGTTGACCAGCAGCAGGCTGAGAATCGCCAGCGGCCCGAGCACGAGCGAGGCCGAAAACTTGCTGACTTCCTCGGGAGAATGGACCAGGCTCCAGAGGGCCGCGGCCGCGCTGCCGGCCAGGGCGAGGTAGGCCAGGTGGACGATGAGCACGCGGCGGCCGTAGGCCCAGGTGCGAATCTCCCGCCACAGGATCGGATTGTTCCAGACGTCGCGCGAGGCGCCCGGGTGGGTTTCGGCCGGTTCGCCAACCGTGGTCGGCGGGGCGACGGTCGGCGCCGCCAGCAACTCGCCTGCGGCGTGCGCCGGCAGGCTGCCGGGATTGACGGAGCTGGCGGCCCCGGTCGCGGTGCGTGCCGCGGTGCCAGTGGCCAGGTCATAGTGCACGCCCCAAATGCTCTCGCGATCGGTCTCGTCGACGCGTGGCTGGGTTTCGCGCGATGGATTCCAGACCCGCACCAGGGCAATCGCCAGTCCGCTGGTCGCCACGGCCAGCGCACCGGCCACGGCGAGGAACAGATTCACTGAGCTGCCAAGATGCGGAATGATCTCGTCGCGCCGAAGCATCGGTCGCGTGGCGGCTTGAATGGCTTGCCAGGGACTGAAGCCGGCTGCCCACACTTCGGCCGAGATTCCGCCGAAAGTGCCGCCGAACACGCCGCGGGCCAGCGCTTCACCCAGTGCGATCCAGGCCACCAGCAGCAGCGCCGTGAGGGCCAGGGTTTGATAGGTGCTGTCGCGCCACAGAGCGATCGTCGAGCCGATGCTGCCGGCCACGACCGCGGCCACGAGAGTCACCAGAAACACTCGGCCGATTTGCTCGAACGAGACGCCCCCGAAGAGGGCCGTGGCCATGAACACCGGCAGCGACGCGGCAACGAGCATGAGCACGCTGAGCAAGCCCGCGAACAGCTTCCCCAACACCAGCTCGCTGTTGGTCAGCCGCGTCAAGAGCAGCAAGATCAGCGTGCGGCGATCTTTTTCCTGCGCCACGGCACTGGCCGCGAGCAGCGCCGAAAACGAGACGACCAGCACCAATTGCACGACGGCCAGGATTTGAAACAGCAGCGCGCCGAATCGGGCCAGATCGCCGACGTTGCGCACTAGCTGCGTGCCCGCCAGCACCAGCCAGGCGGTGCACATCAGCATCAGCAGCACCGCCACGTAGGTGGCGCGGGAAACATAGAACCGCGGCCGGCGCGGGGCAATCACCACTTCGCGACTGAAAATCGGGCCGATGAACATGCGGCAGCCGGAAGGAATCACTTGCCGTGGGTGGTGAAAGACCCGCATTATAGTCGCGAGATCGTACGGCCGGGAGGGCTGGCGGCGGCGTGGCCGGCGTGTCAAACTCGGTGGCGTCACGTCTTTGGCACTCCGCCCATTGCCTGCCCACCGGATATGAAACGTTTCGCCTGGCTCACCGATATCCATCTCAATTTTCTGCCCATCGATCGGGTCGACGCATTTCTGGCCGACGTGGCCCGCGAGCGGCCCGACGGGGTGCTGCTGGGAGGCGATATCGCCGAAGCGATCGACCTTGGCGACTTCTTGGAGCGGATCGACGAGCGGCTCGGCACCGACGTCTATTTCGTGCTGGGAAACCACGACTATTACTACGGCTGGATCGATGCGGTGCGGGAGCAGGTGCGCGGCCTGTGTGCCGATCGGCCGCGGTTGCACTATCTGTCGGAGACGGGACCCGTGGAGCTCGCACCCGGCGTTGGACTCGTGGGACACGATGGCTGGGCCGACGCCCGGCTGGGAAATTACGAAAAGTCGGTCGTGTCGATGCAGGATTTTCGCTTGATCGGCGACTTCGTCGGCTTGGGCAAGGCTGGCCGACTGCCGCGCTTGCACGCCTTGGGAGACGAAGCGGCCAAGCACATCGCCCGGGTGCTGCCCGAGGCGCTAGCCAAGTTCGAGCAGGTGGTGCTGTTGACGCATTTGCCCCCCCTGCGCGAGGCCTGTTGGCACGAAGGAAAAGTGTCGGACGACGACTGGGCGCCGTTCTTCACGTGCCGGGCGGTCGGCGACGCGATTCTCGCGATCATGGCTCAGCATCCCGAGCGGCGATTGTTGGTGCTGTGCGGGCACACGCACGGTTCGGGCATCGCGCGGCCGCTGGAGAATGTCGAGATTCTGACGGGCGGCGCCGTTTATGGCGAACCGGTGGTGCAGCGCGTTTTCGAGTGGAATTGAGCGATTGGTTTTATAACGATGCGGCTTGCTTGCTCGCCGGATGCCAGGCAGTAGAATGCGAGCCGATTGAATGAACCCGCCCGCTTGCGCGAATGCGGCCCGACTGACAACGCCGCGCGAAGATGAAACTGGCAATCTGCAACGAAACGTTTCTCGATTGGCCGCTAGAGCGGGCTTTGCATTTTGCGGCCGAGTGCGGCTACACCGGCGTCGAGTTCGCGCCCTTCACGCTGGCCGCCGATCCCAGGCAAATCTCGGCCGCCGAGCGGGCACGTACCGCCCGGCTGACAGAAGGAGCTGGCCTGGAGGTCGTTGGACTGCATTGGCTGCTCGCCAAGACCGAAGGGTTTCATCTGACGAGTCCCGATGCTGACGTTCGCCGGCGTACGGCCGAATATCTGAGCGACCTGTCCCGGCTGTGCCGCGACCTGGGGGGGCGGGTGATGGTGTTTGGGTCGCCGAAGCAGCGGCAATTGATCGGGGACGTGACGCCGGCCGCCGGTACGGATTACGCCGTGGAGGTTTTCAGTGCTTGTCTGCCCGCGCTGGAAGAGACCGACACGGTGATCGCGGTCGAGCCGCTGGATCCGGGGGAAGGCAACTTCATCAACACCGCGGCCGACGCGGTGAAGATCATCGAGCGGGTGGCGTCGCCTCACTGTCGGCTGCTGTTGGATTGCAAGGCGATGGCCAGCGAACAGGATTCGCACGCCGAATTGATCGAGCGGCATCGATCGCTGCTTTGCCACTTTCATGTCAACGATCCGAATCGGCAAGGGCCGGGCTTCGGCCGGCTCGATTTCCGGCCAATTCTCGAAGCCTTGGGACGGATCGACTATCGCGGCTGGGTTTCGGTCGAGGTGTTCGATTACTCGCCCGGCGTCGAGCGGCTGGCGAGCGAAAGCGCGAGCTATCTTCAAGGCGTGCTCGCCGAGATTGCCGAAGAAGCGTGAACGACTCGCGCACGGCACGAGCCTCCGCGAGACGCTTTGATGAGGCGGCAAGCGGTGCGGGGCCGGCTCAGCCCGACGTGGCCTTCATCTCGGCCAGATGCTGGGCGGTGCCGACCAGGCGGTCCCAATTCTCGTAGATGTATTCGGGCGGGCCGCCGATCACGGCCACTGTCTGGGCGACCAGCTCGGTCGGCACCATTTCGATGGCGTCCCACGGGCACACGGTCAGCTCATAGGGATTGGTCTTCTTCTGCGGAATGTGGACGCAAACTTCGCAGCCGACGCAGCGTTCCAGGTCGATCTGGCACCAGCTCTGCAGGTTGTGGAAGTTGTCATACTGCTGAATCTTCACGATGCAGTCGACCGGACAGACCTCCAGACATGCTTCGCAGCCGGTGCAATTGTCGGCGTTGATGACTGCCAGCTCTTTCGGCAGCTTTTTCCGCGGGCCCTGTTTGGCCATAAGACAATCCTCGGGACGATGATCCTCTAGGACATTGCGACGGGAACGACCCGGGCGAGAAGCGACCGGTGCCGAGTCCACGTAATCATAGGTGGAAATCGGCCGCAGGCCAACGGGAGGATGAGAAATGCCGGAAAAACGGCGGAAAAAGCTCGCCGCTCCGTCCGCCGGATGGGCAACTGTGCTTCAGGCGCGGCGCGGGATGGTTTCGCCGGCCACCAGGTCGTCGAACGTTTGACGACGGCGCACGAGCTCGGCATTGCCGTTCTCAACCAACACTTCGGCGGCCAAGGGTTTGGAATTGTAATTCGAGCCCATTACGAAGCCGTAGGCCCCGGCACGTTCGATGACCAGGAAGTCGCCGACGGCGGCCACCGGAAGCGTGCGCGTGGCGACGAACCCCCCCTCCTCTTGCGTAAAGATGTCCCCCGACTCGCAGAGCGGTCCGCCGACGACGACGTCGGCGGTCGCTTCGGCCGCGGGCCGGCCATCGGCCGTGGCGATCGACATCGAGTGGTAGGAGCCATAGAGGATCGGCCGGGCCAGATTGTTGAAGCCGGCATCGACGAGATAAAAAGTGTTCTGACCCATTTGTTTGATGGCGCGAATCTCGCTCACCAGATAACCGCTCTCGGCGACCAGGTAGCGACCGGGCTCGATCTCGAGCCGCAGCTTGTGTCCGAACGCGTCTTCCAGCCGGCGGCGCGTGGCGTCCCAGAGGCGGAAATACGCGTCGATGTCGACATAGGTCTGCTCGGCGCGGTACGGGATCGGCAAGCCGCCGCCGGTGCTGATCGTGGTCAGCGAGCGGCCGACTTCGTGGGCGGCCCGTTCGAGCGCGCCGCAGACCTGGGCCAGATGTTCCAGATCGGTGCCGGAACCGATGTGCATGTGCAGCCCGGTCACGCCCAAGCCGTGATGGTCGGCCCGGCGGAGACACTCGGCCAGCTCTGCGTGCCAAATGCCGTGCTTCGATTGCTCGCCCCCCGTGTTGGTTTTTTGGCTGTGGCCGTGACCGAAGCCGG
>DATJTR010000200.1:0-4620 GCA_035503215.1 Pirellulales bacterium | reverse complement strand
AGCGGAGGGTAAGCCCGCGGGACCGGGGCAACACAGCGCCTGTTTTCCGCCGTGAATGTGGCTCATTTCTTCTCCGCGGGTTTGACCCGAATGGTGATGGGCTGCGACGCGACGATGTCGACCAGATCGCGCGGCTTGGCCGCCTCGGTGGCTTTTTTCAACCGTTCGCTGCAGGCCCTTTGCGTGGCCGTGGCGGCTTTTAGATCGGCCGTCAGTTTATCGAGCCGAGCGGCCGCGTCGGGCCCGTCGGCCTTGGCGTTCTTCAGCTCGCTTTGCTGGGCGCCGAGCTCTTTGACTTGCGACTCCGCCTTGTGAAACGCTTCTTCGGCCGTGGCGACCGCATCGGGATTTTGACGGTATTTTGCCACCGCACCGCCATAAAAAGCGACCACGTATTCGCCCGGGGGAGTCTTCAGCGCGGCCAGATCGAGCACGGCATCGGCATTGTCGGCGGTGAGCGGCACGGCAATCGGGGCCGCAGCTTCGAATCCGTTTCCAAACGTCTTCAAACTCATGGTCGTGCCGGTAAACTCGCTCCGCCGCGTAAGCACGAGCGGGATGGTCAGCTTTTCGCCGGCCGTGACTTCCCATACTTGGTTTTCACGCACGGCGAGCGTGAGCGGTGCCAATTCCGCCCCCCCGACGGATACTGGAACGTCGGCCAGCAGCCGCGGAGAGGGAATCTCGCTCCACGAATCGGGAACCGGCCAGGCCATCGACGCCAACGGACAGGGATGGGTGACCGTGCGCCCATCGATTTCGGCTCGGCCTGACAGGCTGGCTGCCGCGAGTGCTCGAGGCGCATCTTGCCGGGCAGTGATGAGCAAGATGCCACGCGTCTTGCCAGCGGGAATCTTCAGGGCCTGAGCAGTTACGCCCTCGGGCAAACCGTCCATCGACAGCTCGATCTCGCCGTCGAAGCCGTCTCGCCGCACCGCGACGACCTCGAGCGGCATGGTCGCACCGCCGCGCAGGGCGATCGGCTTCGAGAGGGCGTTGCGATCGCCGTTCCGCAATTCCATGTGCAGCGCCCAAGCCACGAGGGCAAAGTCGGGAGCCGCTTTGCGTAGGATCAAGCGGTAGATGTTGCCCCGCTCGTTGCGGGTGCCGCCAAACAAGTCGGTCAGTTGCAGTCGATACAGCCCATCGTCTTTGATTTCCAGCTTACCGAGCACGTCGGACGAGCCGGCCTGGTAGGGAGGACCGTCGTAGGCGTAACCGTTGCTGGACACTTTCACCGGGCTGGGAATGTCGCTGAACTCGGCTACGTCGGTCAGTTTTTCGGTGTCGCCCGAGCCCGTGACGCCTTGAACCAGCACGGCTGGATCGGTGGGCAAACCTAAACGTTCAGAGGCCACTTCCACCCACCAGACGTCCCCTTTTTTGGCCTCGAACTCGAACACGTCGACGTCGGCGGCCGGAAAGAAACTGCCCGAGATGTCGGCAGGCAGCGAAATCCGTTGGACACAAGTGCGATCGTTATTGGGCTCGATTTCAGCAGTTTCGGCGCGCTCGGATAGCCCGGCCGGCGGCCACGAAAATGCATGGACTGGTCGCGTCGAGGGCGTGCGGACCACGGCAGCCCCGGCGGGCAACTCCCGCACGGCGAGCCGATAGAAAAATGCCGGTCCGCCACCGTAGGTCAGTTCGTGGATCTTGATCACATACTTGCCATCCTCGGCAGCGGTGAAGTCCAACAATCCGCTCTGACGTTCGGCCACGAGGTCGTTTCCCGCTGCGTTAGCCAGAATTACAACCGGATAGAGCTTCGAGTCGATGCCGCGAGCGGCACATTCGACGACGATTCGCTGCCCCTTCTTGGCTTCGACGGTGTAATAGTCGACCGCGCGCGGGCTCATCACCGCGTTGCAGAGCGTATTCAGCTCGAGCTTCATCGCGGTGGCCAGCGACGTATTCGGGGCGGTGCGGATGACTTCGGGCAACGTGCCGACGGAGAAGGCACGCGACGTCGAAATGCCCAGCCGAGTCATCATCCTCGCTTCGTACAAGCCAGGCGGACAGTCGGCGGCGATCGTCACCAGGTATTTGTTCGGCTCGGGCGCACCGGCGGCGTCGAGCTTATGCGTGGCCGATAGATGCGGATCGGAAAAGATCAAATCGTCGGCGTCTTCGAGATTGTCGCCAGTGGTCGTGACTTCGATTTGCGAGCCGGGGACCCCGCCCATCGGCATCGTCGTCAGCAGTCGCGGAGCCGGCAATCCAACCGATTGAGCCAATGAGACCGACGCAACACCCCACACGGTCAGCGTGCTGGCCAGCAACAGTGCGCACCGGCGGAACGGAGCACCAGGAAGAGGGCGGCGAAGAATCGTGGTCAGGCAAGTCATGGATCGAGCGACAGACGGATTAGTGATTGAACAGAAATTCCTTAGTGTTGATCAGGGCCCAAATCAGATCCTGCAAGTTTTCGGCAGCCGCCTTGGTGGCATCGAGCGGTTTGCCATCGGCTCCATTGCGGGCTTGGCCAAGATACTCGACGGCGGTTTCGAGTTCCCGGGGCCGTGGCTCACGGAAGAAGGCCACCGCATACAGCTCGCGAATCTTGGAATCAACCGACATGTTGGCCGCCGCCAACCGCTGAGCCCGGCCAGCTGGAGAGGCAAGCTTGGCTTTGACCTCGGCTGAATTGATCAAGTGCAGGCTCTGGGCCAGGCTCGATGATTCGGTCCGCTCGCACTCGCAGGCACTTTCTCCCTCGGGACGACCGAAAGCCCGCAGAAAAGGCTGCGACTTGTTGTAACTGTTGTCGGGCAGCGCCACGGCGTGCGTGCCGGGGGGAAGATGGTCGAAATTCGTCTGGCTGCCGGCCAGCCGATCGATGGCATCCAACAGTACCTCAGCCTGCAACCGGCGAGGATAAAAGCGGGAATAGTTTTGCTGGTCGGCCTGGTTGAACTCGTTCGGCACGTCGCTCAATTGGTACGCCTGCGAGCGTGTGATCAGGCGGACCAATTCCTTCAGATCGAACCCACTGCCGATGAAATGCTTTTCCAACGCCGCCAGCAGGGCCGGGTTGGTCGGCGGGTTCGTGTCGCGGAGATCGTCCTCGGGCTCGACCAGTCCCCGCCGGAAGAAATGCTTCCAATAGCGGTTCACCAACGAGCGAGCAAAGAAGGGATTGTCCTTCCCGCTCATCCATTCCGCCAGCTTCAGCCGCGGATCTTGATCGGCCGCGATCGGAGTCGCTGTGCCTCCGAGCGGCGCGGGCTTGAAGACTTCGCCGGTGCGAACGTTCTTGGCCTGGGCGATGCCGCGCTTGTGGAAAATCAGGTCTTCGCCGCGCGTCGCGGTCGGTTTGCGGCCGATCTGGCTGAAGAAAGCGGCCAGCGAATAGTAATCGTCCTGGCTCCAGCGCTCGAACGGGTGGTGATGGCAGCGGGCACATTGCATGCGGACGCCAAGAAACAGTTGCGCCGTGTCTTCGAGTTGTTCGTTCGGCTCCTTCACCCGCTTGTACCAGGCCACCGGCGGATTGCCGATCACGGTGCCCGTCGCCCCGAGCAGTTCGCGAACGAATTGGTCGTAGGGTTTGTTAGCCAGCAGGCTGTCGCGCACCCAGGCGTGAAAGGCAAAATTCGACACGATGTCGGTTGCCTCGTCTCGGCGATTCTTGAGCAAGGCCGTCCACTTGCCGGCAAAGAAGTCGGCATAGTCGGAGCTTTCGAGCAATCGGTCAATCACCTGGTCGCGGCGGTCGGGCGATTTGTCGGCAAAGAATGCCGCCGCTTCTTCCTCGGTCGGCAGGCGGCCGGTGACGTCGAGCGTGACTCGACGGAGGAAAGTGGCGTCGTCGCAAGGGGCCGATGGCGGAACGCCGATTTCCTTAAGATTGCCAAACACCAATTCGTCGATGAACGTTTTTGCGGTCGGAACCTCGGCCACCGCAGCCCCCAAGGGAACCGAAGCACCGAACACCGCGACGCGTCCCTGGAAGCGAACCATCACCGCTACGTTGCCAGGGAGATCGTGAACCCGCACGAGGCCATCTTCGCTGACTTCGGCCATCGCCTTGTCGTTCGATTCGTAAAGGGCCAGAGCGGTCACGTCGCGCTCGCTGCCGTCGGAATAGTGGGCCGCGACGTTGAGCTGCAGCTCGCCGCCGCGCGGCAGCGAACCGTGCGAGGGCCGGACTTCGAACGACACCAGTTGCGGTTCGCCGGCTCGACTGAACGGTGCTCCCTGAGCGATCCACGCCCGCAGAAGGGCGAATTCCGGCGAAGCCGAATCGAGCCGCCTGCCACCGCCATGAGGCACCCCGGCCGAAGCCTTCAGCAAGATCAGGCTTTGTTCGGGAGCATTGAGCGAAAGCCGCCGCCCGCGCGCCTCGCGCGCCAGGTGCTCGAAATCTTCGGCAGGCTCGAATCCCAGCAGCGAGAGCCGAAAGCCGTTTTGCCCATTGCCTGCCTTGGCGTGGCAGGTCCCGGCATTGCATCCGGCCTTGGTCAGAATCGGTACGACGTCGTTCGTAAAACTGACAGGCGCTTCCCCTGCGCGCGCCGGTTGCGACGCCGCCAGCGCGACGATCGTTGCCAAAACGACCAACGCTCGCTTGGCGATCTTCGGCCGGTAGGGCGCAAACTGGGTGGAGGGCATACCGAT
>DATJTR010000199.1:0-5628 GCA_035503215.1 Pirellulales bacterium | reverse complement strand
CGGCTAGGAGGCCGTTTCAAAACCGCGGGGACTGTCCCAAATTTGCGCAGCAAATTGTGGACTGTCCCCCTCTCCCAGCGCGTTTTGAAACGTCCGCTCAGCCAAACTTGCCCACTTTGGCCACCAGGTCAACCGTGCGGCAGCTATAGCCCCACTCGTTGTCGTACCAACTGACGGTTTTGAGCAGGTTGCCGTCCATCACTTCGGTGAAGTCGGCCACGAAGATCGAGCTGTGCGGATCGTCGATGATGTCGCTCGACACGATCGGATCCTCGGTGTAGGCCAGAATGCCCTTCAGCGGGCCTTCGGCCGCGTCCTTGATCGCCGCGTTGACTTCTTCCTTGGTCACGTTGCGCGACATGACGCTCGTCAGATCGACTACGCTGCCCGTCGGCACGGGCACCCGCAGGGCGATGCCACTCAGCTTGCCCTTCAGCTCGGGAATCACCAGGCCCACCGCCTTGGCGGCGCCGGTCGTGGTGGGAATGATGTTCTGGGCGGCCGAACGGGCACGATACAAATCGTCGTGCGGCATGTCCTGCACCCGCTGGTCGTTGGTGTAGGCATGCACGGTGGTCATCAGCCCCTTGAGGATGCCGAACTTGTTGTGCAGCACCTTGGCCATAGGGGCCAGGCAGTTGGTCGTGCAACTGGCGTTCGAGATGCACTTTTGGGAGGGGTTGAGCTTGTCGTCGTTCACGCCCAAGACGCAGGTCAGGTCGGCCCCGTCTTTGGCCGGAGCGCTCAGCACCACGCGCTTGGCCCCTGCCCGCAGGTGGGTGTCGTAGCCGGGCTTGAACTTGCCGTCTTTTTCCCCTTCGCGGGCGGTGAAGAAACCGGTGCTTTCGACGACCACGTCGACCTTTAAATCGCCCCAGGGGAGTTTCGCGGGATCGCGCTCGGCCAGGGCCTTCACCTTCTTGCCGTCGACGGTCAGATATTCTTTGTCGTAGCTGATCTTGCCGGGATAACGGCGGTGAGTGCTGTCATACTTGAGCAGCATGGCCAGCGTTTCGTTGTCGGTCAGGTCGTTGATGGCGACGACTTCGAACTCGGAGCCGCGGGCCATCAGATTGCGGAACACCAGCCGCCCGATGCGGCCAAAACCATTAATCGCCACGCGGATTGCCACGTCACTTCTCCTTCAAACGACTTGCCAAGTTCACGAATCAATAGGCACTTTTTCGAGTGCCGCATTATACTGGCGGGCATGGCGGCAGGGCTAGGGGCGGGGGTGCCGTGAGAGAGCAGGCTTGAGACTTGAGTCCTGAAGCTTGAGGCGCGGCCAACAAAGTAAGCTGGGGGTCAAACGCGTTGCCCCAACATCCTCTGCTGCCCCCTGTGCTTTGAAACCTCACTACTCAAGCCTCAAGTCTCAAGCCTTTTTCCGAAGGAAAAGAGAATGAATGACGATCGAATCCGTCTGAGGCGGCTGATCGACGCGGTGCGCACCCAGTTGGCTGCCAGCCCGAGTGTCGAAGACGATTTGCGTGCTGGTCTCGAGCAGACGTTGGCCGAAGCCGAAGCGGCATTGTCCGACGGCGGCGCCGCGCCGCCCGCCGGCGAACCGCTCGGCCAGCGGTTGAGCAAGGCCGCGATCGATTTCGAAGTTAACCATCCCACCCTCGCCGCCGAAGTCAGCAGCGTCATCGATGCGCTCGGACGCATGGGGATTTGAAGGCGAGGAATGGCCGTATGACGAAGCGGACGGTCCGGAGGTGGTTCCGCGCAGCGGTACTATTATTTGTCGCGATGATCGCGGCCGGAATTGGACTGAGCGCGGCCGACCGTAGCGAGCATCGCGTCGTGTATGGCACCTTTAAGGACTTAATCCCACTCATGATCGCAATACCCGCCGCGTGGCTAGGGTTCTGCGTGCAGCGCCGATCGGCATATCTGCAGCAACTCCGCTCGCTTTGGTCGAAGCTTATTGACGCCGTGCAGAGCGCGACGAGCTACACCTACCTCGAAAAGCCCTCCCAGCAAGACCGGGCGGACGCCCTGCTTAAGATGAGCATCGCGATAGATGAAATCCGGGGAGTATTCTGCAACATCGGCGAAACGGGACGGGAGGACGGGCTCTACCCATTCGAGCCGCTGAAGGATATCTACTGCGAAATCGCCGAACTTGCGCCCGCCGAGCCGTTCGACTCCGGCCACGCAATCCGTACCAGGAAACGCATTTTTGCGCTATGGAAAGAGGTCCGGCGCGAACTCTTGCGAGAGTTTGACAGGGAGGAGCCTACGTTCTCCCACAGCCACTGGGCCGATGCCAGCAAGTCCGACGTATACGACGGGAACGCAATTCCAAAGCGGCCCAGCTGACCCACCCAGCACCGACCCCCGCGAGTGCCTACGGCCGGCATCGACCGCGCTCGCGTGCTGCCATGTTGCTACGCGGCGAATTCACGCGGGTGGGTGGAAACAAAGACCGTCGACGACGTGCCGCCCCCTGCGCCAGGATCGGCGAAGGTGATTCCACCGTACACGGAGAGGCGCCATACCGTTCGTTGCGGCGCGTCCGGGGACTGCACACCGTAGTATCGGACAGTTCCGTCCCCGAAATCTCTCGCGACGCGCCTTCCCTCAAGGCCGAAAATGTGGCTCTCCAAGAAACGCAAACCCGCGCTTGTCGGGAAGAGCACTTTCGTCTCGTCTCCGGGGGACAGGTATGCGCGCCAGTGGTGCCAGATCAGTCCCTTTGCGATGTACCTGAACAACTCCGTCAGGCGGGCCGCATCAACCGGAATTGCGAGCGTCGAAAGAATCAATCCGGAAGCCTCTTTCACCCAGACCTCTCCGCTTCCCTCGCACACTGACGTCGCGAGGCGATTATTGCGCCGAAGCCGCTTCGGGACCATCTGCTCGAGGTTGGGCCGCGCCGACCGGTGCCGCCCGCCGAACGGGAGGATCGTTGTGGCGTAATGCTCGTACTCCGATTTCAAACCGTTGCACGCTCGGCACGCAGGCGCCTGCGGGAGATTTGCCCTGTGGCCCGGGAGGAAAAGCTCACGGGGAAAAACATGGTCCTGCGTAGTGGCCTTGGCAGCTCCACAATAGGCACATTGTTTGCCTTTGAATTTTTTGCTCATTGCCGGGCTCGTCCTGGAGTTTGCGGCGCAGCTCTGACAATTATTGCGGCCGGCTCCGAAAGGCAAGCGCCGGCGTCGACCCATCTTTTAAAAAAGACGCCAATGCCTGATCAGCGCCGACCCGGGAAGCGAGCTCGCCTACGTGATGGCGACGCCAACCGTCGTCTTCAGCGTGTGCTCATGCCCAGGTGGGACGGGAATCGTAAAGTCGGCGACGTTGCTGGCCTCGATGCAGAGCATGTGGTGGTATTCTTCGTCGCCGAAATCGGACAGGGCTTTGGATTTCGCGATCCAAGGATTCCAAACCACGGCGGTGTGAGAGTCTTCCCGCGTGACGGTTAGCCGGCGGCCGAGACTGCGGTCGACGAGCTCGATCGGGCCGGTCGTGTCGAGATAGACGCGGTCGGTTTCCCGCTCGATCGTGATCGGGCCTTTCTGGGTTTTGCGCTTGCCTGCGTCGGTCTTGTCGAGATAGTCGACGTCCGACAAACCCTCGACGCTCACCTGCTCAATGGCACCAACGCGAAAATAGGCATGCAGTGCTTCCTCGAACCGTAATGGTGCTGCCCCCACGTTGCGAACCGTGAGCTCGATCACCAGTTCGCTGCCGAAGGTGGCTCGCAGGACGGCCTGAAAATCGGCCGACCACCACTTTTTGCTGTCGGCATTCGCGCCGGTCGACAAGCTGACCGTCACGCCGGCAGGGGACTGGGCGATCGAATCGAGCGTCCACAGGATCGAGCGGACGAAGCCGTGTGCCGGAGCCCAGGGGTCGTCGGCCTTGCCGCCAAACCAGGGGAAGCAGATCGGCACGCCACCGCGAATCGCCTTGCCCACCTGCCAGTGCGATTTGGAGCTGACGAAAATCACTTCCTCGGCCCCCTGTGGCCGCCAGGAGGTGATTTGCGCGCCGAGCAGATAGATTTCGCCCGCGGCGGCCGGTGCGGTGACCGCGACCTTGGCCAGGCCGCCGTTGCCGGCCACGACTTGGGCAATGCCCGGAATGCCGAAGCGGCGATTCAATTCGGAAATGGCCGAAGTGTCCATGCGTTATGTCTCGAAGCTCGGAGTCGATCTGCCGCGGCAACGAAGCACAAATCTATCCGATGGCCGTCCGCCTGGCGAGCAACTGGCCGGCGGACGACCGAAATCGACGACGGGGGACGGACACGACGAGCCTGGAGGATATGTCGCCCGGAATTCAGACCGTCGGGCGGCCCGGATCGAAGAGCGCCTTAACGCTCGGCCGCAGCAGCACGACGAGAGTCAGCACGCCGAGCACGGTGCCGATGGGCATGAACATGCACTCGACGGCAGCCACGACGAGGCAAAAGTTGTAACGCCTGCGCTCGGACAGCCAGCGACCGGTGAGCAGGACCAACACGGCAAGGGTCCAGCCAATCGCGATCGCCAAGATGCCAAACACGATGAACAGGATGCCGCCGATCACGCTGTCCGGTCGATGCGCGGCGTTGATTCTGCCGGTGACCAGGGCGATGCCGAGCGCCAGGTGAATCAAGGGCAAGCAGGCGGCCAGCCCGAGCAGGCCCCCCACGATGCGGTGGGAAATGGCGAGCAGGCGGAGGTGCTCTTGGTCTTGATCCATGATCTCGCTCGCCCTGCGGCGGTTCGACGAAGCCTGCCAGAACGGCGCCGTGAGATGCCCGCCGGCTTGATTCTACCCCCGGCCCGCCCGACTGGCGACGGCGACTGGCGGCCGTCGTTCGGAGGAATCGAGTTGCTACAATCTCTGACGGAATCTCGGATCTGCACTAGGTGAGAAATGCCATGCGAGAACCTTTCGATCGTGTCCGCGGGGTGCAAAGTGCGCGTCGATCGCGACGGCAATGGGTGATTGCGGGATTGGCGGCGATTCATCTTTCCCTGTGTGGAGGCATGATGGCGAAAGCGGCAGACAAAGCCGAGCAGCGGGTGCCGGTAAAGATTTCAGGGGGCCACGAGATCGGCCGGAACGATTTTGGGCGGCCCGTGCTACTGATGGCGGCCGGCTTGGGCGTGAAGCCCGAGGTGTTTCGCGAGGCCTTTAGCGGCGTGACCCCTGCCCGCGGGCGCGGGCCGACGGGGGAGGAGCAGCGGAAGAACAAAGCGGCGCTGATGAAGGTGCTGGCGCCGCACGGCGTGACGAACGAGCGGATGGACGAAGTGGCCAATTACTACCGCTTTCGACCCGAGCGCGGCGAGCTATGGCCGACCCGGGCGGCCAAGGCCGAGGCCGTGGTCGTCGCAGGCGAGGTCAAGCGAATCGTCGTCGTCGAGCCGGGCTCGGGCTATTCGTCGCCGCCCGAGCTTTCGGTCGAAGGATTCCCGAAGCTCAAGCTGAAGGGCCGGCTCGGCCTGAGCAAGGATTTGAAGAAGAACGGCACGCTCGAAGCGATCGAGATCGCGAAGTGAGCCGCAGGCGGACGGGATTCCGCGCGCGGTCAACGCTGATCGTGCTGGCCGGGCTGCTTGCTCGGCCCCGGCGCCATGCGCCAAAGCAGTCCGTCGCGCAGCACCAGCGTGTGAAACAGCACGG
>DATJTR010000198.1:0-2405 GCA_035503215.1 Pirellulales bacterium | reverse complement strand
AGTTTATGAATTCTTCTTCCGATCCGCTCGGCAAGTCGACGAGCGGTTCTCCGCCGGGTTCAGCCCCCGCGGGCGCGCCATCCGCGTCGCCGCATGCCGCGAACGGTCCCGAGGGGAACGGCTCGTCGGTCGACGAGTTCGGGCTCGATAGCACGCCGAGCGTCGACACCACTCCGTCGCTGACGACGACGATCAAGACGATCCTGGTCGGCAAGCCGCGCGATCTGGCCGATACATCGATTTATCATCATTTGTCGCTGGTCGCGTTTTTGGCCTGGGTCGGGCTCGGAGCAGACGGACTATCAAGCTCCTGTTATGGACCGGCCGAAGCGTTCGCCATGCTCAAGGAAGGGGGCGACTTCCGCTTTCTGGCGATTTTCCTGGCCCTGGCGACCGCCATTACCGTGTTCGTGATTTCGGCCTGCTATAGCCACATTCTGGAAGCATTTCCCAGCGGCGGCGGCGGCTACCTGGTGGCCTCGAAGCTGTTGGGTCCGAAGGTCGGCGTCATCTCCGGCTGCGCGCTGCTAGTCGACTACGCATTGACGATCACCACTTCGATCGCGGCCGCTGGCGATGCACTGTTCGGGCTTTTGAGCCCCGAATTCCATATCGGTCACTTCACGCACCATCAATGCCTGATGGCATTCGAATCGCTCGCCGTGGTGGGGCTAATCATCTTGAACTTGCGCGGCATCAAGGAATCGGTGACCTTTCTCCTGCCGATCTTCATCGTCTTTTTGATCACTCACATCATCCTGATCGCGGGCGCGCTGATCTTGAACATGGGCAATGCCGGCGCGGTGGTCGATATGGTCGGGGACGGTCTCCGCAAGGGAATCGAGAGCCCGGAGATCGGTCCACTCGCGCTGCTCATGATCTTTTTGCATTCCTACTCGATGGGCGCCGGCACGTACACGGGGATCGAAGCCGTTTCCAACAGCATGCCGGTGATGCGCGAGCCGCGCGTGCAGACCGGCCAACGCACGATGCGCCTGATGGCCATTTCGCTGGCGCTAACGGCCGGCGGCTTGATGGTGGCCTATCTGCTGCTGAACCTCGATCCGACGGCAAATAACGGCAAGACGATGAACACCGTGTTGTCGGAGATCTTCGCCGAAGAACTCCATTTGCCGGGCTGGCTGGGCAGCGGCTTCGTCTTGATCACGATCGTTTCCGAAGGCTGCCTGCTGCTCGTGGCGGCACAAGCCGGGTTCATCGACGGGCCGCGCGTGCTGGCCAACATGGCCCGCGACTCTTGGATGCCGCATTGGTTCGGCAACTTGTCCGAACGGCTCAGCGTGCACAACGGCGTTGCACTGATGGGGTTTGCGGCGCTCGCGGCACTGTGGTTCACCGGTGGCCAGGTGACAACGCTGCTGGTGATGTACTCGATCAACGTGTTCGTCACGTTCTCTTTGTCGATGATCGGAATGTGCCGGCACTGGTGGGAGTTGCGAAACGAGGGCCCGATTTGGAAGCGTCGCTTCGCCCTGTTCTTGTTCGGTGCCACGATGTGCGTCGGGATCTTGATCGGCAACGTCATCGAAAAAGCGGAAGAAGGGGGCTGGGTGACGATCATGGTCACCAGCACGTTGGTCATCATTTCGCTGATGATTCATCGCTACTACAGCACGGTTTTCGAGCGCTTGCAGCGACTCAACAGCTTGTTGGGCATCGTCACGCCGCCGGGCGCTCCGACAGCCGGCGAACCGTCGGCGCACGACCCAGTGGCCGCGGTCCTGGTGGGCGGTTACAGCGGGCTGGGCGTCCACACCATGCTCAACGCGCTGCGGTTTGGACCGGGGCAGTTCAAAGGCCTGGTCTTTCTCTCGGTCGGGATCGTCGATTCGGGAAATTTCAAAGGGGCCGACGCGGTCGAAGACTTGCGTGCCCATACCGAAGCCTCGCTGAACAAATACGTCGATCATGCGCGCCGGCTGGGAATGCCGGCCATCGGATTCATGTCGATTGGGACCGATCCGGTCGATGAATTGGAGCGGCTCTGCGTCGAGGTGCAAAAACGCTACGCCCGGGCAATCTTCTTCGCGGGCCGACTCGTTTTCCAAAAGGACACCTGGTATCAACGGCTACTCCACAACGAAACGGCTTATTCGCTGCAGCGGCGATTGCAATGGGACGGGGTGCCGATGGTGATCTTGCCCACGCGCGTCCGCTGAACTTTCGCGGCATCATGTTTACAGCAGTTCCCTGATTCAGTTCTTAATTCCGCGGTGTTTGACTCTTAGAACGTGGGGGCCGTCGGCGGTCGTCCTCGCACGTTGCGTGAAAGAGCGGACATTCGGCGGGTTTTCATGCCCATGCAACTACCGCCAGATTCGCATCCGACGCCTAACGGTCCTGCGCTCGACTCCTCCGCCCCCTCGGCCGGCACGGAGGCCCCC
>DATJTR010000197.1:0-10585 GCA_035503215.1 Pirellulales bacterium | reverse complement strand
AAGAGAGGAGATCGACCGCGTGCGTTCGCCGCGCCGTGGCGACAAACCGAACCTTGCGGCCGAGCGGCCGGAGCGGTTCAAACGCTGAAGATGGATCGTGCCGAGAAATGAGGCGGATTGCCGGCTGTCACGACTGAGCCTACTTTCGCATCGACAAGGAAACAAACTCGATTGTTCAGCGCAGCGAGTACTCCCGGGCCATGCACAGGGCGTCGTGGATCGTCAGCCGGCCTTCGTAGAGCGTGCGACCGATGATGCACCCAGCCATTCCCAATTGCGCGAGCTGCGCCACGTCGGTCGCGGTAGTCACGCCCCCCGAGGCAATCACCGGCACGTCGACGGCCCGACGCATTTCATCCATGGCCTCCAGGTTCGGCCCGGCCATCATCCCGTCGGTGGCGATGTCGGTGTAGACGATCGCCGCGATCGGTTCCTGAGCCAGGTCGTGGGCGAACCGAGTCGCAGAGACTTCGCTGGCCTTCTGCCAGCCGTCAGTCGCCACGCGTCCCTTGCGAGCGTCGATGCCCAGCACCAGCCGCCCGGGATACTTCCGGCAGACTTCCCGAAACCAGTCGGGCTCCTTCAGCGCCTTGGTACCGATGATCAACCGGGCCACGCCCAGGCCCAATAGATCGTCGATCGTGGCCAGATCGCGGATGCCGCCGCCGACTTCGCACGGCACCGAAACAGCCCGCACGATCGCTTCGATGCTGGCCCGGTTCTCGACATGGCCGTGCAAAGCGCCATCGAGGTCGACGACATGCAGGCATTCGGCCCCTTGCTCGACCCAGTGCCGGGCCATGGAGGCCGGATCGTCGCTAAACACCGTCTGTCGGTCGTAATCGCCCTGCTGGAGCCGGACGCACTTGCCGCCCCGGAGGTCGATTGCTGGCCAGATCTGCATCATGCTACACCGCCGCTCGGGCTGCCCAAGAGAAGAGAAATGCAATATCTCACACGCAAATTATCCCCGCAAGTCCGCGGCAGGAAAGGATGTGGCGGCGACCGCGCGCCGCGAAGATACGACCGCACGGCTATTCCGGCGGCCCGGCCCAAGCGTAGATTGCAAGCTTCCAGGGCCGACCGAGCGGCGGCCGGCGGCTATTTCTGCCCTCCTTTGGCCCTTTCGTCGAGCGTTTGCAACGTTTCGTCGCGCGTGTATTTCAGATAGTCGTCGTCCGGATGAAGGAGCGATTCGGCGGCTAGTTCCCAGCCCGCGGCAGTTTCCGGCCCGCCGAAGACTCTGGCGGCTCGAACCGCTTCAAGCAGGGCAGGGGCGCAGATCTGCGTTCGGCCAGGATGCCGACGGGCGACGCGCGCGCGTATCCGCGCAACGCGGATTAGAGATACAGCTCGAGCACGCGGCGGCTGTGCGCGTCGAGCTGCCGCGTATCTTCGATCAGATAGCGCGTGCCGTGCACGTCGATCAACAACGCGCTAAACGGACTAAGCCGGCGAATGTCGTCGCCGCTATTGAGCAAGAATCGCGTCGGACCGCGGTCGGTCTCGACTTCCCACTCCGAAGGTTCGACGTCGGTCGAGACTTTGATGATGCGCCGCACGTGCGGCACGAATTCGCGGCGGGCCAGCTCGTCTTCCAAAACCTGCCGCACCGCGGGCGGCACGTTTTCCAGGTCTTCGACCAGCACCAGTTCGCGTCCCTCGGCATCGCAAATCGAAATCCAGTGCTGCGGGTCGGCAATCGGAAACGCCCGCACCGGCTCGACGCCGCTGTGCCGCCGGCCGGTGCTGTCGATCAGCACCAATCGGCCCCATGAGTCGTGGCTCAGCCCAAAACCGCCGCCGGTGGCGATCGTCGAGTTTTCATTGTCATCCGACATGCTTGAATCGTTCCGAAGCCTGTGCCGAGCGGGAGCCTAAGGCGACGCGTCGCCGTGAGCCATCTCCAACTGCGCCTGATGCAGTCGGGCAAACGCCCCCGTACCTTTGAGCAGTTCGTCGTGCTGGCCCACCTCGACGATCCGCCCTCGCTCGAGTACCACCAGCCGATCGGCCCGCCGCAGCGTGCTCAACCGGTGGGCGATGGCGATCGTCGTGCGGCCCTGCACCAAATAGTCGAGCGCTTCTTGAATCTCGCGTTCGGTCTGCGTGTCGACGCTCGAAGTCGCTTCGTCGAGAATCAGAATCACGGGGTCGATCAAGAGCGCCCGGGCGATCGAAATCCGCTGCCGTTCGCCGCCGCTCAGCGATTGTCCTCGCTCGCCCACCAACGAATCGTAGCCGTCCGTCAGGCGGAGGATGAATTCGTGCGCCCGGGCGGCCTTGGCCGCCGCGATGATTTCGGCCCGCGAGGCATTCGGCCGTCCGTACGCGATGTTTTCGGCAATGGTGCCGTAGAACAGGAACGGCTCCTGCAGCACGACACCGATGTGCTGGCGGTATTCGTCGATGGCAAACGAACGGATGTCGGTCCCGTCGACGAGGATCGAACCTTCCGAGACGTCGTAGAATCGGCAGACCAGATTGACCAGCGTACTCTTGCCCGAACCGCTCGGACCGACCAGCCCGATCATCTCGCCGGCTTGAATCGTCAGGTTCACGTCCTTGAGCACCGTGCGGGTGCCGTATTTGAAGCCGATGTTCCGCAGTTCGATTTGCCCCTGCAACTGGCCGGTCTGCACGGGCCGGGCCGGTTCGGCCACGCTGGGCACTCGATCGAGAATATCGAACACGCGCTGTGCACTCACCGCCGCCCGCTGGCTGGCGGCGACCATCCGGCTCATGGAATCGAGCCGAGCGTAAAACCGCAGGTTGTAGAGCAGAAACACGCTCAGCATCCCCACGTTGACCTGGTTTTGCGCGATGTAATACACGCCGAAGGCCCAGATCACCAACAGCCCAGCTTCGGTCAACAGCGTCACCAGCGGCCCGAAGAACGACCAGGTGGCGTTCACGCGATCGTTGGCGTGGATCACGTGATCGTTGGCTCGACGGAAGCGCTCGATTTCGCGCCGCTCCTGGGCGAACGCCTTGACGACGCGGACGCCGGGAATCGTGTCGGCCAGCACGCTGGTCAATTCGCTCCAAGCCCGGCCGCCGTGCTGAAACCCACGCTTCAAGCGGTCGCGCACGCGGTGGACCAACCAACCGATGAACGGCAGCGGCAACAACGTAAACGCCGCCAATGCCGGATCCAATTTGAACAGCACTCCGGCGGTCATCACGATCATCAGAATGTCGCCGGCGAAGTCCAGAAAATTGACCGACAAGAAGAAGCAGATCCGGTCGGTGTCGCTCCCCAAGCGCGAGATCAAATCGCCCGTCCGCTTGCCGCCAAAAAACTCCAGCGACAGCTTCTGCAAATGCGCGAAGGCGGCGGTCCGCAGGTCGCCGGCAATCCGCTCGGCCACCCAGGCCAGCGTGTAGGTCCGCCCCCAACCCAGCAGCCAGGCAGCGATCGCCGCCCCGGCCATGCCGGCGAGATACCAGGGAACCACGCCAAAATTGACCGCTTCGCCGTTCTGATGCGGAATCAGAACGTCATTCATCAGCGGCATCGTCAGGTAAGTCGGAATCAATCCGGCCGCCGTGGCGCTGACCGACAGCACGAAACCGACCGCCACCATGCCGAAATGCCTTCGGGCAAAACGACCCAATCGCACTAACGATGACACGTTCGGCGCGGCCGAAACGCCCGTACAGGCAGCGCATTCGGTTTGATCGGGGGCCAGCGGCACGCCGCAGCCCGGGCACGCCAGCACGGCGTCCTCGGCCTCCCAGTCGCCATCCGTCTCGCCCAATCCCTCGAACCGCTGGACGAGTCGGTGAGCCGCCGAATTACGGGTCGGGGTATAGCGCCATACCGCCAGCCGGCCGGTCTCATCGAAGAGCTCGAGCGTTCCGAGCCCGCCCAACTCCTTGAGCCGCAATGTAAGCGTCGGCTGGTGCGGCCATTGGCGGAAGCCGCCCACGGGCGCTAGATTGCCGGCCGCCCCATTTGCCGACAGGGCGAGCTGCTTCGCCGCTTCGGGGTCGTCAACCGCAACTAGCCGCCGATCGGTCAGTAAGACGAGCCGGCTGGCATAGCGCAAGCGATCGTCGAGATCGGCTTCGAACCACGCGAGAAGCACCTCGCCGGGGGCCAAAAGCGATGCGGTTCGGGGGCGCCAAACGTCGGAAAGAGCCTTCCAGGCGCCAGAATTAGCAGGGGTAGGGGTCACGTCATCCAAGATTCTGGTCCCAAGTCTCACTGACGCCGGTGTTTTTGACGGCTTCCGCTCGCCGCCGACGACCGCCTCGGGCATGTCCTTACGGATCACCCCGGGGCTTGGTGCGACCGCCTAATTCCGCACCTTTTTGTACCTCATTCGGCCGCCTAAGTCACGCCGCCAGGCCGAATCGTTTGCCCAGGCGTCGCCGACGGCCCGAAATCTACCGGCATCGTGGTTCTGGAGGGCCGGTTTTTGGAAACTTCGTCCCGTTTTTTGCCATTTTTACAGCGTTTATCGGAATTCCGCCCAGCGCGGCTGGTTGGCAAGCTGGCAGACTCGCATTAACATGGTATTTCGTCGTTTGACTGTGCTGGTGATAACGCCTGAAGCAGGGTTTCACATTCGCTTCCAGCCAGACGACGCCGCGGCCTTGCCTTCGCTAAGCGGCCGACGCCTACCTGGCCCCAGGGTTTGGGTTAGCCCCGCCGATCCGCCGGTGGTTCAAGGCCCCATGGTCCGAAACGGACGGCGTGTGTTCCCACCGGACGTGAGATCAACTTGATCTCTCCTGCCATCGAATTTACCACGGTTTTGATAAGCGGCATAAAGGCCCCTTTCGACGCAAACTGTCGAAGAATCGCACGGCGACCAGTACCAGGACGGGAAGTCAAAGTCGCGGCGAACGTCTGGCACGCCACGTGCTAACAACACGGCGGCGGGCCCTCGAGTGGCGTTTAAGAATCTCGTACTGGTCAACCGAACATCAGACAGCGGCCTTTAGTTCGTTTATCTATCTTTTGCGCCCGTGGCGCAGAGTCTACCACTTCCCCCCCTCTGACAGGCAAATTGCCCGCGTGCGCGTGATCTTTCGGCCGGCTGGCTAATCCGGCTACGTGGCTTTTCAGGCGGCCGATCGGGCCGCAACCCGCTTTGCCCACGCCCGTTCGCGAAGCAACCGTTACTCAGGAGCAGTGTGATTTATGGAATTCCGGAAGGTCCTGGCGCTGCGTGGCCCCAACTACTGGGCCAATTTCCCCGTGCTGGAAGCATGGGTCGACCTCAAGGAATTGAAGGATTCACCGTCGGACGTCCTGCCTGGCTTTAACGAGCGTCTGATATCCTGGCTGCCGACGATGATCGAACATCGCTGCTCGATCGGCGAGCGGGGAGGGTTTTTCGAGCGTCTGCGCCGCGGCACGTACCAGGGACACATCCTGGAGCACGTGACGCTCGAGTTGCAGACCTTGGCCGGCGTCCCTTGTGGCTTTGGGCGGGCCCGCGAGACGTCGGAGGACGGGGTTTACAAAGTCGCCATCGAATACAAGGAAGAAGAACTTTGCCGAGCGTGCCTGGAAACCGGCCGCCGGATGTTGGATGCCGCGGTCCGCGACCTGCCGTTCGACGTCACGGCCGAAGTCTCGAAGCTGCGCGATCTGGCCCATCAGGTTTGCCTGGGGCCAAGCACCGCGGCCATCGTCCGGGCCGCCGTGAAACGGGGGATTCCGGTTCGTCGATTGAACTCGGAAAGCCTGGTCCAACTCGGCTACGGTGCCCGCCAGCGCCGCATTCTGGCCGCCCAGACCGATCGCACCGGCGCCGTCGCCGAAGCGATCGCTCAAGACAAGCAACTCACCCGCTCGCTGCTCCGTTCGATGGGGGTGCCGGTTTCCGAAGGCCGCCCCGTCACCGACGCCGAAGACGCTTGGGAAGCCGCTCAAGAAATCAAGGCCCCGGTGGTCGTGAAGCCGCAGTATGGCAGCCAAGGCCGGGGCGTGACCACGAATCTCACCACTCGCGAGCAAGTGATTGCCGCGTTCAACGCTGCCCGCGAGGAGACTCGTTGGGTGATGGTCGAGCGTTTCGCTCCCGGTTCCGACTACCGGCTGCTGGTCGTCGGCGATCGGGTGGTTGCCGCCGCCCGCCGCGAGCCGGCCCAAGTGTTGGGTGATGGCCGTTCGACGATCCGCCAGTTGGTCGACGAAGTGAACCGCGACCCCCGCCGCGGCGACGATCACGCCACCGTGCTGTCGAAGATCAAACTCGACTCGGTCAGCCTGAACGTGATTGCCGAGCAGGGATTTACCCCCGATTCGGTTCCCGCGGCCGGCCAGCAGGTAATCATCCGCCGCAATTGCAACCTCAGCACCGGCGGCACCGCGGCCGACGTAACCGACCTGGTTCATCCCGAAGTGGCTGCCCGGGCGATCGAAGCGGCCAAGATGGTCGGATTGGACGTGGCGGGCGTCGACGTGATCGCGCTCGACATCACTCGTCCGCTGGAACACCAAGGTGGCATCGTGGTCGAAGTGAACGCCAGCCCGGGCCTGCGGATGCACCTCGAGCCTTCGTCGGGCCGGCCCCGTCCGGTCGGCGAAGCAATCATCGACGCCATGTTCGCCGATGGCCAGAATGGCCGCATCCCGCTGGTCGCGGTCACCGGCGTGAACGGCAAGACCACCACCACGCGGTTCATCGCTCACTTGCTGCGGACCACGGGTCGCAAGGTGGGCATGACCTGCACCGACGGCATCTACATCGACAATCGCCGGGTCGACGGAGGCGATTGCAGCGGTCCGGTCAGTGCGCAGTCGGTGCTGGCCAATCCGCTGGTTGAAGCGGCCGTGCTGGAAACAGCCCGCGGCGGCATCCTGCGGGCCGGCCTCGGCTTCGACCGCTGCGACGTGGCCGTGGTGACCAACATCGGCGAAGGGGATCACCTCGGTCTGTCGGACATCGAAACCCTGGAAAAACTGGCTAAGGTAAAACGCTGCATCGTCGACGTCGTGCCGCCCGAAGGACACGCTGTGCTCAAGGCCGACGATCCGCACGTGTCGCCGATGGCTCAATACTGCCTGGGCAAGGTGATCTACTTCGCCCTCTCGGCCGCCGATCCGGTCATCGTCGCCCACCGCCAGGCCGGTGGCAAAGCGGTCTTCGTCAAGCACAACACGATCGTGCTGGCCGAAGGCGAAAACGAAATCCCGCTGGCCTCGCTCTCCGACGTGCCTCTGACGCACGGCGGCCGGATCCAGTTCCAGGTCGAAAACGCGTTGGCGTCGGCCGCGGCCGCGTGGGGTTTGGGAATCTCGCGCGATTTGATTCGGGCTGGTCTCGAAACCTTCGCTGGCGACATGGACAAGGTTCCCGGTCGCTTCAACTTGCTGGAAATCGGCGGAGCCACGGTCGTTGTCGACTACGGCCACAACACCTCGGCCTTGCAAGCCTTGATCGAGGCGATTGAACAATTCCCCCATCGCCAGCGCGTGGCGGTCTACACGGCTGCCGGCGATCGCCGCGATTGCGACATGATCCGGCAAGGTGAATTGCTGGGCGACGCGTTCGATCGCGTGATCTTGTATGAAGATCACTATGTTCGCGGCCGCGAGAAGGGGGAGATCATGGGTCTGCTGCGGCAGGGCATGGCCAAGGGAGACCGCGTCGCCGAGATCGAAGAAATCAACGGCGCGGTGAAGGCGGTCGAGGCCGCTCTGCGAACCGTTCGGCCCGGCGAGCTACTGCTGATCCAGGCCGACGAAATCGACGAGACGGTCAATTTCGTCAAGCGCTATCTGGCGGCCACCGAAGCCGGCCGCGAGATCGGTCTGGTCGAAGCGATCGATGTCCCGCAGTCTTCGACGGTTCCGGCCAGCGGAGCCACGGTCTACGCCGCTCCGGCCGTCGATTGATTGCCCGAGCTGCGTCTCCGCACGGCGGTTGATCCAACATCGGTAGAAGGTCAATCGCCCTGAGCGCGAACCCGGCCGGACTTGCTGGCCGTCAAAATCGGCTCTTTCTGAGAGCCCTTCCGGCTTTTCGAGCGTATTTGCCGGCCTGTGCTGGATGCGGAATCGCGCCAGCTCGGTTACGATTGGTATTTGCGCCCCACGCTTGAGGCGCGTCCGATCGAGGCGGCCGCAAAAGCGAGCTGCCCGGTTTCCGCCGCTGTCCGCCGCCGGGCTCAGAGGAATCGATGAACACCGCTTACGAGGCCTTCCCGCACGCCGAGTTTGCCCCCGGTTTCGCTCAGGCTCGGGCGATTCTCAAACCGCGCAAGGCCCGCCCGTTTTACGGCCGCCATCCTTGGGTGTTGGACAGCGCGATCGACCGTGTCGAAGGCGATCCGGCCGATGGCGACATCGTCGATCTGGTGGCCGACAACGGCAAATTCGTGGCCCGAGGAATCTTCAACAGTGCCAGCCGCATCCGAGTGCGGCTCTACACTTGGACGCCGGCCGAGGCCTTGGACGATGCATTCTGGGCCCGGCGGCTTGATCGGGCGATCGCCTTTCGCACCGAGCTCGGCTACGACGACCCACAGGGGGCGGCTCGGCTGGTCTTCAGCGAAGCCGACGGACTGAGCGGGCTGATCGTCGATCGCTACGCCCAGTGGTTGTCGCTGCAAATTACCGCCCGGGCGACCGCCGCCAGGCTCGATCTGGTCACGCGGCTGCTTGTCGAGAGGCTGAAACCGGCCGGAATTTACCTGCGGACCGAAAAGGGGGTCGCCAAGGCCGAGGCGATCGATCTCCGCGATGGTCTTCACTGGGGCCAACCCCCCGAGGGTCCGGTATTCATCACCGAAAACGGTCTCCGCTACGGCATCGACCTGGCCGAAGGGCAAAAGACGGGCTATTACCTCGACCAGCGCGAAAACCGCCGCGCCGCCGCCCACTACCTCGCCGGCCGCGAGGTTTTGGACCTGTTTTGCTACAGCGGCGGATTCAGCCTGAATGCCGCCAGCCGGGCGGTCCAAGTGCAAGGCTTCGATTCGAGCCAAAAGGCGATCGCTTTGGCCAGGGCGAATGCCGAACTGAACGGCTTGCACAATGTCCGGTTCGAGCCGGCCGATTGTTTTACGGTCCTCGAGTCGCTTGCCCACCGGGGCCAGCGGTTTGGTGCCGTCGTGGCCGATCCTCCCAAGTTTGCCCGCAACCGCAGCGGCCTGGACGACGCCCTGCGGGCCTACCACCGGCTGAATCGCCTGGCAGTCGAGGTGCTAGCCCCGGGTGGAATCCTGGTGACCTGCAGTTGCTCGGGGCACGTCAGCCGCGAAGACTTCCTGTATATGCTGGTTGGAGTAGCCCAGCAGACGAAGAGGGATATCCAAATCCTCGAAATGCGTTCGGCCGCTCCCGACCATCCGTCCAGCGCCACCTGCTTGGAAACCGAATACCTGAAATGCTTTATCTGCCGAGTGCTCTAGCGACATCGCCTGGGCGCCGGCTCGAGTCGAACGCAATTCCGCCCTGCTGTCGCAACCACTGGCCCACACCGAATCTGTCGCCATGATCCGTTCCCAGCACGACCGTAAGTCACTCGCCAAGGCCCATAAGATTGGCCTGGAGTATGGCGTCGGCAAAGTCCGCCGGCACATTTTCCTGTGTGTCGACGAAGAGCGGGCCAAATGTGCCAGCCGGCGCCGGATGCACCACAGTTGGGAATATCTCAAACGCCGGCTCAAACAACTTGGCCTTGCCGACCAGGGAGGCGTCTACCGCACTCGGGCTGCCTGCCTGCGAATCTGTACCGGCGGCCCGTTGGCGGTCGTCTATCCCGAAGGGGTCTGGTACGGCCACTGCACGCCCCGCGTCTTGGAACGGATCATTCAAGAGCATTTGATTGGCGGCCGGCCAGTGGCCGAGTATCGCATTGACGGCGCTTGCGGCCTTGCGCTACAAGCCGAGTCAGCCGGTGCCTCGGCCGCCCCAAACGGCAGCCCGGCGCCCGGCCTCGGCTGCCGGGGCACCGTCGAGCCGCTGGAATCGCAGGATGATTCGGCGCTTGCTCACGCGGGCCAAGCGGACCGTGCCGCGATCTGATCCGCGTGCTCGCGCCAGGAAAGGCCGTTTGCAGTCGGCTTAGCCGGCCGTTGCGGCCAGCAAACTCAACCGAAGCCGAACGGTCGCGTCGGCCAAGTCACTTTCCAGGCTCGCCAGATCGGCCACGAGCGCTCGCTCAGCTCCGCCGCCAATCAGCGTCGCCAGCCGGTTTACCGGGCCGCTGGTGGCTGTCGCGGGGCTCGGGGCAAGATCGGTCTCACCGTCGGGCGGACAATCGGCTCCGCCGCTCAGCCAACTCAGCAGTTCGCCGAGGTTTTTTCCTTCGGCCCCCAAGGCGCTCACGCATTCGGCGCCGTCGATCGACTGGATTTCGATCAGACCGACAATCTGGCTGGCGTGAAAGATCATGGTTGCAGGGCCTTTGGCCCAACCTGCCGGCACACGCCCACGCGCGGATAGAGGCGAATTGCCTGGCGCTGCGCGCGTGGGCGGCTTCTGTTGATGGCTGTAAGTTCGAGTTTCGCACTTTTAGGCGGCAAGTGCTGCCGTGTTTTCCAGGACTTGCAGGACTTTTCGACTCCCTGGGCCGCCGAGTCCCCATGACAAAACCTCGGCTCGCAGGCTGACGCGGCG
>DATJTR010000196.1:0-6505 GCA_035503215.1 Pirellulales bacterium | reverse complement strand
CCGTGTTCTTTTGACACCCCGCGCGCCACTGATCTAAACTAAACGAAACGGACGAATCGTTTCAGCCCACCTGCCCCCGAGGCCCGCCCCAGCATGCCGATGCGTAGCACTCTGACCCGCGTCTTGTTTCTGCTCGCCGCGTTGGCCATCAACTCATCCGCCCGGGCCGACGACGAGTGGCCGCAATTTCGTGGGCCCGATGGGCAAGGGCACGCCACGGCTCACGACCTGCCCACCCAGTGGAGCGAAACGCAAAACATCGCCTGGAAAACCCCGATTCCCGGGCTCGGGCATTCTTCGCCCCTCGTCGGTCGCGGGCTCGTTTGGCTCACCACCGCGCTCGAGGACGGCCGCTCTCTGCAAGTCGTGGCCGTCGATGCCGCCAGCGGCCAGGTCGTGCGCCAGCGCGAGGTGCTGCGGATCGATTCGCCCCCCCACCTGAACAAGAAGAACAGTCCCGCTTCGCCCACCGGCGTGCTGGAAGGGGACCGGCTCTACGTCCATTTCGGCACTTCCGGCACCGCCCTGTTGTCCACGGCCGACGCCTCGACCCTTTGGGTGAACCAGGAGCTGCACCTCAATCATTCCGAAGGGCCGGGCAGCTCGCCGGTCATTTGGAACAATCTGCTCATCGTCCACTGCGACGGCATCGACGTGCAGTACATCGTGGCCTTGGACAAGAACACCGGCAAGATCGTGTGGCGCGTCGAGCGCACCGGCGACAAGGCGGCCGACGGCAACGAGAACAAAGCATTTTGCACCCCGCTGGTGATCGAGGTCGATGGCCGGCCGCTGCTCATCAGTCCGGCCGCCCGCCGCGTCTTCGCCTACGACCCGGCCACGGGCAAAGAAGTGTGGGTCGTACACTACGCCCCGGGCTATTCCAACGTTCCCCGGCCCGTCTTCGGCCACGGCCTGTTCTTCATCAGCACGGGCTACGATCATCCCGAGCTGTGGGCGATTCGCCCCGACGGCACGGGCGACGTCACCGCCAGCCACGTCGTTTGGAAGGTGACGGAAAACGCGCCCACGAATCCTTCGCCGCTTTTGGTCGGCGACGAGTTATATATGATGAGCGATTCGGGCATCGCCACTTGCCTCGACGCCAAGACCGGCACGCGACACTGGCGAAAACGGATCGGCGAGAATCAATCGGCTTCGCCTCTCTTGGCCGACGGCAAGATTTATTTCTGGAGCGAGGAGGGGCAAACCGTGGTCCTCGCGCCCGGCACGTCGTACAACGAGATCGCCCGCAACCGCCTCGACGACGGATTCATGTCCACGCCGGCCGCGGTCGGCACGGCCCTGTTCGCCCGTACGCGCACGCATCTCTACCGCATCGAAACGGCGAAAACCGCCGCGGCTGAGACGCCGGAAGCGAAAACGCAGTGAGCCAAGTCGCGCGATGCACTGCAAGCACTAACCCGACGCCACCCGCCTGCGGCGAGTACCCGCGAGGGAAGGGACGCAGTTGTGCCGCAGGCGTGTCTGTGTCACCGAAAGTTCGCGCGTGAGAAGCGCGGTTTGAATTGAACCGCACAGGCCGCCGAAGTTGTGCGAATCTTCTCCGTTCAGTTTCGGCTTCTAGGCGTGATCGGCGGTCGAGATGACCACATTCAACCAGCCATCGGTCGAAACCATTCGCCGCTTCCTGGCCGAACAGGCGGAGCTGCCGTTCACGTACTCAGCAGTTGGGGCGACTGCCAAAGAGCCGCCGAGCGGCTACAAGCTCGACCGGACCCGGATTCAACTCGGCACGGGCGAGGTGGTCTTCAATCGGGCGAAGGCCGCCCTCGAACGCTGGGATCATTTCCATGTTGGCTGGATCGACGTATGGCCCCGCGCCGCCGCCATCCGTCAGGGCGAAGTCGTCGTGGTCGTGGGACGCTTGGTTGGTTTGTGGTGGCTCAATTCCGCCCGCATCGTCTATGTCGTCGACGAGCTAGGGCCGGTCCGCAGGTTCGGTTTCGCCTATGGGACACTGCCAGGCCACGCCGAGTGTGGCGAGGAACGTTTCCTCGTCGAGTGGGACCAGCGAGACGACAGCGTTTGGTACGAAATCCTGGCGTTCTCCCGTCCGAACAAGCTCGTGGCCTGGCTCGGCCTACCACTCGTTCGGCGTGCGCAGAAACGATTCGCACGCGACTCGGCTGCCGCGATGCGGCGCGCCGCCGATTCCGCA
The DNA here is from genome assembly GCA_035503215.1 of Pirellulales bacterium. Taxonomy (GTDB): domain Bacteria; phylum Planctomycetota; class Planctomycetia; order Pirellulales; family PALSA-1355; genus DATJTR01. Next base: position 4,323 of record DATJTR010000196.1, on the reverse strand, counting down.
CAAGGCCAGCCAGACTCTTCGGGCTAGTAAAGTCGTGGGCATTTCACCGACTTGGAAACCGCTCTAGCGTGAATACAGGCCGACCAGCTCCGCCTCGGCCAACACATGGCCGGCGATCGCTTTGCTCACGGCGTTCTTATCGAGCCCCGCTGCCAAGTCGAGCGCCGCGTCGAGCGCGAACAGCCGGAAGTGATAGTGATGCGGCTTGCCTTTCGGCGGTGCTGGCCCGCGATAGCCGATCGTACGGCCGGTCGTCCACGAGTTTTTGCCCTGCCTGGCCGGCAGGGGCCGCGACAGTTGGGCCTCGGGCGGCACCCCCTCGGGCAGTTCGTGTACGTCGGGCCCGATGCCGTAAATCACCCAATGCACCCACGGGGTCGGCGTCGGCGCGTCGGGATCGTCGCAGATCAAGGCGAACTGTTTCGTCCCGGCCGGCGCCCCTTGCCAGGCCAGCGGCGGCGAAACGTCCCGGCCATCGGCCGTAAACTCCTTGTCGATCGTTTCCCCCGGCTTGAGCACTCGCGATTCGAGCTTCATCGCGTTCTCCTTCGGTTCGCCGGCCGCCGCGTCGCGCACGCCCCCGCCCGCCAGCGCCGCCAGCCATACCACCGTCACCATGTGCCTTACTCTTGGGCTCATGACTGAATTATATCGCCGCCGAACACCCATGCGCATCGAGCCGCTCCCCCAACCGGCTGGCTAGACGATCACTCCTGCGGCCCGGCCAGCGGCGGCATTTTGCTGGTGATCGGCGGGCACTGCGGAGCCATCTCGGCATTCAAGGCGATGAATTCCTGCCAGTCGGCCGGCACATTCCATTCGGGAAAGATCGCTTCGACCGGGCACTCTGGCACGCAGGCATCGCAATCGATGCAAGTTTCGGGGTCGATGTACAACATCTTTTCCCCCTCGCGAAAAGAGTCCATTGGGCAAACCACCACGCAATCGGTGTATTTGCAGCCAAAGCACGGCTGCGTCACGACATAGGCCATCGGTCGAACCTCCTGGCAGGCTGCGGTATCATTTCCAAAGTGACTGCACGCCTCGGAGTAGATGCACTTTGCCTGGCCGCTGCGGACACTTGGCCGAGAGATTTTTTTTCGCCCGGCGAGCAATCGGCAGCGACGGCCAAAATGAGCCACGATTCCCAACTACTGCTCGACCGTTTTCGCCAGGGGGACGACGGCGCCGCAGCCGCGATTTTCGACCGCTACGCCGCCCGGCTCGTGGCCTTGGCCCGCAGCCGCTTGTCGCCGCGGCTGGCCGTGCGCTTGGATGCCGAGGACATCGTCCAATCGGTTTACCGCAGCTTTTTCGTGCGGGCGCGCGCCGGCGAATTCACCGCGGACCACGAAGGGGACCTGTGGCGGCTGCTGGCGGCCATCACGCTGCACAAGCTGTGGCGTCAGGCGAAGCACCATCGGCGCAATAAACGGGCCACCAGCCGCGAGGTCGCGACCACTGACGCGCCGGCCTTCTCGCCGCCCGAGTTTGCCGATCGGCAGCCATCGGTCGTCGACATTCTCACGGCCGCCGATGAACTGCGCTGGCTGTTCCGGCAGCTCGAGCCCGTGCAGCGGCAGGCCGTGGAGCTGCGCCTTGAAGACAAGTCCGTCGCAGAAGTCGCCAGCGCGCTCGGCCGGTCGGAACGCACGATCCGCCGCTGGCTGGCCGACGCCAAAGAGCTACTCGGCGCCCGCTGGCAATCCGAACAAGCGAGGTTGTCCGACACCGGCCCGGCCTCGCAGCCTTCAGCTTTCGATCCCGCGGCACCGCTGCGCCATGCCGACTACCATCTCGAAGCGCTGTTGGGCGCCGGCGCCACGGCCAAGGTCTACGCCGCCACGCATCGGCAGTCGGGCCAGCGCGTTGCGCTCAAGGTTTTGCGCAAACGGCTGCACAGCCGGCCGCATCTCGTCGAGCGGTTCGTGCGCGAGGCCCAAATCGTCGCCCGCTTCGACCACCCACACATCGTGCGCGTTCACGGCCTGGGCCGCCTCCCGGACGGCGGCTACTTCATTGCGATGGATTTGGTCGATGGCAGCGATCTCGCTGGCCTGTGCGAAACGGATCCCGTTTCGCCCGCCCGCGCGGCCGAGATCGTGGCGGCGGTCGCCACTGCGGTGAATCACGCCCATGGCCACGGCGTGATCCATCGCGATTTAAAACCTGGCAACGTGCTCGTCGATCGCAGGGGCCGGCCGCTGGTCACCGATTTTGGTTTTGCCTGGACCGAAGCCGACATCGGCCAGGCGACGATCGCCGGCACCGCGGGATTCATGGCCCCCGAGCAGTGCCAACCGGCGCTGGGTGAAATCTCGCCCGCGACCGACGTTTACGGTCTCGGGGCGTTGCTCATGATGCTTTGCTGCGGCCATCCGCCGGAGCCGGCCGAATCAACGATTCAAATAAACGACGGCCGTAGCGAACCCATTTCGCCCATCGCGGGTCTTTCCGAGCGCAGTAGCGTGCCCGTACACGTTCCGGCTACCCTGCGTGCCGTTTGGCAGCGTTGCCTTGCCCGGAATCCCCGCGACCGTTATCAATCGGCAGCCGACGTGGCGGCCGCGCTACGTGGCGTGTACGCAAAGGGCTGACTGTCGAGGGCCGACGTTGCTGCCGCCCCATCACTTCCGCGGCGTGACGCGGCAGAGGCCGAGACTGGTGGTCATCCAGAGTTGGTCGCCGACCCACTGGCCTTCGAAATTCTGCTGGTACCGCTGGGCTTTGAAGCCGTCGCGAGGGCCAAACCCCTCGTAGCGGCCCGTCTTCGGGTCGAAACGGTACAAGCCGTTGTCGAGAAACGTCGTCTTGGGATCTCCGCCGAACCACACCGCGCCGTCGTGTTCGGTGACGAAATAGATGTGATAGCCCGCCTTCACCCCGTAGGGAATGCAGTCGGTGTAGTCGGTTTGCCGATACCAACACGCCCGGAAGGCGTCGCCGGGCGGAGTGCCTTCGCGCCATTCGAAAAGTTCGTGTCCCCAGATCGATGCCCAAATCCGCTCCTTGCCGGCGAACAACTGAGGTGGGAGCGGCAGACCTTGGACCGGCGGCAGCACTTCCCAATGGTCGCCTCCCTGGGTCCCTTTGTGAATCGCGTGGACCGTGCGGGCCAGCAAGCGATCGCGCTCCACGACGATGTGCGTCGGCGCCGCGCGGGGGGCGTCCGGTTCTTCGAACACGCGTACTTCGCCCGCGCGATTCACCTTGACCAAGCCGCCCGAGGCATCGGACCCCACGCCCACGTAAGCCTCGCCGCCGCTGATCGCCAGCGACGCGACGTGCACGTCTGGCAGTTTCTTCGGATCACAGGCCGGCTGCCACGCACCCCCCGACAGCGTGCACCGCCACAAGCCGGTATCGTGCGTTCCCACCCACAGCGTGCCGCCGTCGAAGGCCAGGCAGGTGATCCAGCGGTCGCCGCTCAGCTTTTCCGGTTTCCAGCTTTCGGCCTGCGGGTCGAAAACCAGCAGTCCTTGCTTATTGCCGACGTAAATCCAGCGGCCATCGGAAACCAAGTGTGCCACGCGCGACTCGTCGTCCCCCCGCAGCGGTGGGAGCGGCAGCGGGAAATAAGCGACGTCGATCTTGCGATCCTCGCGCAGCGGAACGCCCCCCACGTCTTCGAGCCGCCGCAGAAAATCGCCGTACCCCGTGATTCCGGGGCACAGCTCGGCGGCGCGCACGTAGGCCGCGCGGGCCTTTTCCGGCTGGCCAAGCTCTGCGTAGCATTGAGCGACTTCGTCGCCATGCTCGCCGGCCAGAACGCTCCGCGGAGTGTGCGGGTTTTTGCGCTGCTCTTCCAGCTCATGGGCGACCAGTTGGTCGCCGAACGACAGCAGCAGGTCGAGCGCCTTCTGTGGATTCTTTGCCCGGCGATAGCAGCGGGCTCCCTCGATCAGGGCTCTTTCACAACGCTGGTAATCGAGGGGATCTTTGGACTCGCTCAGCTTGGCCGCCGCGGCTTCGAACTCCGCGGCCGCTTCCGCATACTTCCGTTGCTGTAGCAGCACTTCCGCGGTCGTCTGCTTGCCCAGGGCGGCCAACCGCTGATCCTGGCCCTCGGCCCAGGAGACGAGCAGCTGGCCGGCCTTGGCTTTCAGCGACGGATCGTCGGCCGCTTGTCGCTCCAGCTGCTTCGCCAACGCCGCCAGGTTATAGGCGAGCGGCAACTGTATCGCGTCCTGCGGGCCGAGTTCGTTCAGCTTGGCCGCCCCTTTTTCCACGGCGTCGGCCAACAGCGCGTTCTGTTCGTGCCGGTAGCAAATTCCGCCCACCAAGCGCAATAACGACGTCCAGTGATGATCGCGATACTCGGGA
>DATJTR010000195.1:0-6333 GCA_035503215.1 Pirellulales bacterium | reverse complement strand
AATTCGCTACGATAACGAGGTGGTGCGCCGCAAGGCCGGTAAGGCGATGACGAAGTAAGGTTTCGGGCGGTTGTCATTTTTTCAAAGTGGAAGTAGAGCCGTGAACCACGAACGGGCCCGTGTTCAACAACGCACTCGACGCGCATGGCGCGTCCGCAAGCGCATCCGCGGAACTGCTCAGCGTCCGCGTCTGACCGTTTTCCGCAGTCACAAACACATCGCCGCTCAATTGATCGACGATCAGTCGGGACGCACCTTGGCCGCCGCCAGCACCAGCGAGGGCGAGTTACGCGGCCAGGTGAAGTACGGCGGCAACCGCACCGCGGCCGAGGCCGTCGGCCGCACGCTAGCCGAGCGGGCGTTGGCGGCCGGCGTCAAGCAGGTCGCGTTCGACCGCGGCCCGTTCCAATATCATGGTCGTGTCGCGGCCTTGGCCGATGCGGCGCGCAAGGCCGGACTCGATTTCTAAACCGCAGGTTTTTTAGGGGAGCGTACCATCGTGTCGACGGATACCAACCGCGGACGAACAGGCCATGGAGGGGGCGACTCGTCCACTCGTGGCGGACGAGGTCAGGGGGAATCGCGCGGCGGTCGCTCGTCGTCATCTCGCCAGTCGAGCGGTGAATCGATTCGCGGCGAGTTGATCGACAAGGTCGTGAAGATCAAGCGCTGTGCCGCCGTGGTCAAGGGCGGCCGACGGTTCAGCTTCGCCGCCATGGTGGTCGTTGGCAACGGCCGCGGCAAAGTCGGCTGGGGCTATGGCAAGGCCAACGAGGTCCAGCCCAGCGTCGAAAAGGCGGTCAAGGAAGGCCAGCGCAGCATGTTCGAAATCAACGTCGACGGCGGTAGCATCCCGCACCAGGTCGAAGGCACTTTCGGCTCGGCCCACGTGGTGCTCGTCCCCGCCGCTCCGGGCACGGGCGTGATCGCGGGCAGTGCGGTGCGGGCCGTGTGCGAGGCGGCCGGCATCCAGAACATTCTTACCAAGAGCTTCGGCTCGAATAATCCCACGAACCTGGTCAAGGCCACGCTCAAAGCGTTGCAGCAATTGCGCACGCTGCCCGACATCGAGCGGCTGCGGGGAGTCACCTTGTCATGAACCTCAACGACGTCAACGCCGGCATCAAGAAGAACAAGAAACGGAAGCGCGTCGGGCGCGGCCCGGGTTCGGGTCATGGCAAGACCTCGGGTCGCGGCCACAAGGGGCAGGGGCAGTTGGCCGGTTGGACCGCCCCGCCGATCTTCGAGGGGGGCGCGTCGCCGCTCATTCGCCGCATTCCCAAGCGTGGCTTCCATAACCGTTTCGGCCTGACCGTGGCGGTGGTCAATGTCGGGCAGCTCGACGCCGCGTTCCAGGCAGGGGAAGAGGTTACGCTCGCCGCCCTCAAGGCCAAGAATTTGGCAAAGGGACGCTTCGACGCCCTGAAGGTGCTGGGTGCCGGCGAATTGACCAAGAAACTGACGATTTCCGCCCATCGCTTCAGCGCCTCCGCGCTGGAAAAAATCCAAAAAGCCGGTGCCCAGGCGAACGTGCTGGCGCTTGCCGGTCAGCCGGTCGAAGCCTGACGGCCACGGTTCTGGGCGCCGCGCAAGCGGGCCTAAGGCGCCGGCCACCTCCGTCGCGTTTCCGATTGTCGGGGCATTGCCGCAAATGCTGCCGGTCGGCGGCCGTCGCCTGGGTGCCAGCGGCGCGAGTTTCGGTTGCCCTGGCAGCCGGATGTCGGTCTACTATTTGAGTGTCCGGCCGGGGGGTAAGGCCACCGGCCGGGCGATCGCATGGTTTCTCGGCGCTTGGCATCAGGGTGGATGCGAGCGCCTCCGGCAGGCCAGCGAGCGCGGCCCGCGCCGCCGAAGGCTGCCGGATCGGTTTCGTTCACGCGCTACAGCAAGAATGGATTTGCCATGTGGGAAAAAATTCGCGTCGTCTTCACCATCCCGGAATTGCGTAAGAAGATTCTCTTCACGCTCGGCATGCTCTTGGTCTATCGAGTGGGCTGGTGGATCACGTTGCCGATCATCGATCAGGAAGCGATGAAAAGCACGCTCAGCGCGAACCAGGGGCTCGGCTTGCTGTTCCAGCAGGTGGCCGTGTTCAGCGCCACGCAAATGAATCAGATCACGATTTTCGGCTTGGGCATCATGCCCTACATTTCCGCCTCGATCATCTTCCAATTGCTGGCCAGCGTCTGGCCGCCATTGGAGAGGTTGCAAAAAGAGGGAGAAGCGGGCCGGAAGAAGATCAACGAGTACACGCGCTACGCGACGGTGGTGCTGTGCGTTTGCCAGAGCTGGGTCTACCTGGCTTGGCTGTCCGGCCAGCGAAACATGGTGTTGCCGCAGTTTCTCAACGAAGCTGGCCAGTTGACCTTCGGTTGGCAGTTGGTCACCGTGGTGACGATGACCGCCGGCACGATTTTCTTGATGTGGCTTGGCGAACAAATCGACGAGTTCGGCATTGGCAATGGCATCAGCTTGCTGATCATGGCCGGCATTCTGGCGAATATGCCCGGCGCCTTGCTCGACCTGTCGGAGCGGTCGACCTTGAAGCTCGGGCCGAGCCGCGGCGAGCTGGGGATCGAAGTCCTGGTGCTGTTGGTGGTTCTGTTTGCCACGGTCGTTGCCGGAGTGGTGTTCATCACGCTGGGGCAGCGTCGTATTCCCACGCAAAGCGCCAAACACGTGCGCGGTCGGCGGGTGTTTGGTGGAACTCGCCAATACCTGCCGTTGCGGGTGAATCAGGCCGGCGTCATGCCGATCATTTTCGCCAGCAGCTTGCTCATGTTTCCCTCGCTCATCTTCCGTGGGTTGGCGGGCTACTACCCCGGCAGCACACTGTGGACGGGGCTTAGCGAGGCGTTCCAGCGCGGCACCTCGTACACCTACACGGTGCTGTACATCGCGCTGATTTACTTCTTCTGTTATTTCTGGACTGCGATCACCTTCAATCCAAAGGACATGTCCGAGAACCTGAAGAATTTCGGCACGTTCATTCCCGGCCACCGACCCGGCAAACCCACGGCCAATTATCTGGAAAAAGTGATGGTTCGAATCACGTACGTCGGCGCCGCCTTCCTGGCCGTGGTGGCGATTACGCCTACCATCATCACCAAGGTTTTCGACATCCCCTTCCAGGCCGCAAATTTCTTCGGCGGAACGGGTTTGTTGATCGCTGTGAGCGTGGCGTTCGACCTGGTGCAGAAGATCGATAGCCACTTGGTGATGCGAAACTACAAGGGATTACTCGAGGGTTAAACGCGGGGAAAAGAGATCCCGTAGGGGCGAGGGTGTCGCGGGGGGGCTCGCCCGAGTGGGCAGCCATGCCGCGGGTTTGCGGTCGATCGATAATTCAAGAGCTGGATGGGCGACAGGCGGGTCCTACCAACGGCCGGTGCGCTTCTACAGGCGGAAAGCGAGGCGTCGGGTCTTTAGGTCCGACGCGCCAGCGGGAGAGACTTGCGATGCGGTTGATCTTCATCGGCCCCCCCGGCGCCGGCAAAGGCACCCAGAGCAAGCGACTCATCGACTTTTTGCGAGTTCCGCATCTGTCGACCGGCGACATGCTCCGGCAGGAGATCAAGGATGGAACGGAATACGGACTGCGGTCCCAAGAATATATGGCGCTGGGCAAACTGGTCCCCGACTCGATCATTCTCGAGATCATGGGGCACCGGCTCGACCAGCGCGACTGTGCCAATGGTTGCCTGTTTGACGGATTTCCGCGAACATTGTTACAGGCCAAAGCGCTCGATGAGTTTTTAGCCCGCCGCGGCAGTCCCCTGGATGGCGTGCTGGAATTGGTGGTCGACAAAGATGAATTAGTGCGTCGGACTCTGTCCCGGGGACGTGAAGACGACCGCCCTGAGATTGTCCGGAACCGGCTCGATTTGTTCTACGAGCAAACCGCTCCGCTGTCGCAGTACTACCGGGAGAAGGGGCTGCTTCACGCCATTCCGGGCACGGGAACTCCCGACGAAGTGTTTGATCGGATCAAAAAGGTTTTGAAGAAAATCGGCAGTTAGCGTGCCGTCGCGGTGGCGGACTGCGTCGCGCCGCCCAAGGGGCAAGAAAAGCGTGCATATTCTTCGTTCGTCTCGCGAAATCGGCCATCTCCGCAAAGCGGGCTTGCTGGTTTGGGAAGCACATCAGCTGGCCGCCGCCATGGTCAAACCGGGAGTGACCACCGGCGAGATCGATGCAGCCATCGAATCGTTCTTCGTCAAACACGAGGCGATCCCTCTTTTTAAGGGTGTGCCGGGCAAAGTCCCCTTCCCCGCCGTGGCCTGCATCTCCGTGAACGACGAGGTGGTTCACGGCATCCCCGGTCCCCGTGTGCTCAACGAAGGAGACGTCGTTAGCATCGACACGGGCTGTAAGCTGGCTGGCTGGTGTGGCGACTCGGCCGTGACCTTGGCGGTCGGCAAGATCGCCCCCGAGGCCCAACACTTGTTGGACGTGACGAGTGGCGTGTTGGAGCTGGCGATCGAATTGATTGGCCAACGGCAGCGGTGGAGCGAAGTTGCCGCGGAGATGGGCTCATTCGTTCGCGATCATGGCCTGAGCGTCGTCGAGAGCTTCGTCGGGCATGGCATCGGTCGCGAAATGCACGAGGAACCACAGGTTCCAAACTTCGTCAGTGCGCAACTTCGCCGCAATGGCGACTTTTTGATCGAACCAGGGCTGGTCATCGCGGTCGAACCGATGGTCAACCTGGGTTCCAAGCATGTTCGCGGCCTGGCCGACCATTGGACGCAGGCTACCCAGGATGGCAAGGCGAGTGCCCATTTCGAACATACGATCGCCATCACCGACGAGGGACCTTGGGTGCTCACCGGGCCTCCCGACGAAAAGCCGGGCCAGCACCGCTCGACACGCAAGCTCGAGGTGCCGGCCGGCAAGTCGGCCGCGGGGGCGAAGAAGCCGGCCTCGGCTGCCGATCGGCCGGATCTGCCAGGAAGCGGGGAGGCAAAACGGGCGAGGTGTGCCGCGTGGCCGCCATGGGCCGACAGCCGGGTGCAACTTTCCCGGCAAAACCGAGCCGCGAGCAATTTCCCGCCGCCGGTTGAAAACTCGCTGCTGGGGGACTTGCGTAGCTCCCCATCAGACTCGTATATTCATGTGCTTTGCATCAAATGGAATCATTGTCGCCGCAGGGTCGTCATGAAAGTTCGTGCTAGCGTCAAACGAATCTGCGAAAACTGCAAAATCGTCCGTCGTCAGGGGACGGTTTACGTCGTTTGCAGCAATCCTCGGCACAAGCAACGGCAGGGTTAAGCCCAGGCCGTAAGCCGCGACGGGTGCGCCAATTCGAGCGCCCCGGCGAGACGAAACAGGAGAGTTTTTTCGATGCCGCGTTTATTGGGTGTGGATATTCCCAGCGATCGTCCCACGGTGATCTCGCTGCAGTATTTGTATGGCGTGGGCCCAAAGATTGCGCACGAACTTTGCCACAAGGCGGGGATCAATCCGCACGGCAAAGCTCGCGATCTGCACGAGGACGAAGTTGCCCGACTCGCGGCATTGTTGGATAAGGATTACACCGTCGAGGGACAGTTGCGGCGCCAGGTGGCCCAAAACATCTCCCGGCTGAAGGACATTGGCTCGTATCGCGGGATACGGCATCGTCGTGGATTGCCAGTGCGTGGCCAACGAACCCGTACCAATGCCCGCACCCGCAAGGGGCCCAAGAAGACCGTGGCCGGCAAGAAAGGCGTGAAGGACCTGCGCTAAGCCCTGTCGGCGCTGCGTCGATTGCCACTCGAGGCCGATTTGCCGCCGGTGACTTAGTTTTCGTAATGCCGAAATGTCACGGGGTGGCAGGACCTCCCCGAAGTTCGCTCCGCCGCGAGCGACTCCAGCACTGCAATCCGATCATTATTTTAATTCCGAGGTGAGGTTTCCGTGGCCAAGAGCAAGCGACGCAAGACGCGCAGGAACGTGACCGTGGGCATTGCCCACATCAAGGCGACGTTTAACAACACCAGCGTCACGATCACCGACACCAAGGGAGACGCCCTCTGCTGGGCCAGCGCCGGCACGACCGGCTTCAAAGGAAGCCGCAAGAGCACTCCCTTTGCCGGTCAAATGGCCGCCCAACAGGCCGCCGAAAAGGCCGCCAAGTACGGCGTCAAGGAGCTCGAAGTGCGGGTCAAGGGGCCCGGCAGCGGCCGCGAAAGCGCCATCACCGCCCTGCAGGCCGCCGGCATGACGATCAAAAGCATCGAGGACGTCACCCCGCTGCCCCACAACGGCTGCCGGCCGCCGAAAAAACGGCGCGTGTAGCAAGTGCCGGCTGCCCCGCGGGCGGCGAGTTCCAAGAATCATCCTTCCGTTCCT
>DATJTR010000194.1:0-6219 GCA_035503215.1 Pirellulales bacterium | reverse complement strand
GAGCCTGGGCCGCGACTGGGCGATCCTGGGCACCGGTCTCAACTGGAACCTGGGCAGCGGCTGGCAAGCCTATGCCAACTACGACGCGCAGGTGAACGTCGTGCAAACGTTCCACGTCGGCTCCGGCGGCTTTCAGTATTCATGGTGAGGAAGGCCCTAGGCTTTAGGCTCTAGGCTTTAGGTAGGAAGCACCTCACCCTCGTGCGTGAATACTGCGCCATGTGCAATGCGGGCTGCCGGGCGCGCGCCGATTCAAATGGACGAGCCGCGCCCGCACCGCTTCCGACCTTTAGCCTGTAGCCTGTAGCCTCAAGCCTCTGTCAGCGTGCGCGGGCCAGGGCCTCGGCGAGCCGGTCGAGGATCGTGTCGCTCGATTCGATGCCGACCGAGAGGCGGATCGTGCCGTCGCTGATGCCCAGACTGTGCCGGGCTTCGGGACTGAGCACGCGGTGACTGGTGCTGGCCGGATGGCTGAGCGTGGTCGAGTTCTCGCCAAACGACGGGCAGAACGGAATGCCTTTGGCCGCGGCGATGAATTCGATTGCCGCGGGCAGGCCGCCGCTGAGCGTGAACGTGACCAGCGAGCCAAATCGGCCGCCGAATTGCCGGATCGCCAAATCGTGATCCGCGTGGTTCGGCAAGCCGGGATAGTGGACCACTTCGATCGCCGCGGGCCCGGTGGCCAGGTAGCGGGCGACTTCCAAGGCTCCGGCAGACGTGCGCTCGACGCGCAGGGCCAGTGTCTCCAGCCCACGCGCGGCGAGCCAGCAATCGAATGCCGCGGCGGTCCAGCCCCAGGTCGAAAGCGCTTGCGGCACGCGCTGCCAGACGCGCTCGCCGCCGGCCAACAGGCCGAGCAGCACGTCGCCATGCCCGCTCATCGACTTGGTGAGACTCTCCACGACCAGGTCGACGCCCAGTTCCAGCGGGCGGCACAGGGCCGGCCCGGCCAGCGAGTTGTCGACCACCAGCAGCAGATTGTGCTCGCGGGCCAGTTCGACCAAAGCCGACAGGTTGGCCACGCGCAACAGCGGGTTGGTGATCGTTTCGACCACGATCAACCGGGTGCGGGGAGTGATCGCCTCTTCGATCGCCGACAGGTGGCTGGTGTCGACGACGCTGCTGGTCAGTCCGCGCGCGGTCGCCTCGTCGACCAAGAGTCCATGGCTGCGGCCGTAGAGCCGGTTGCTGACGATCAGGTGATCGCCCACGGTGGTTTGCGAGACGAGGGCCAGGGCCAGGGCGGCCATGCCGCTGGAAGTAACGACAGCCCGCTCGGCCGCATGCAGCTCGCGGCACTTTTCAGCCAAAAGATCCGCGTTGGGATGCCCGTCGCGGCGATAGGCATAGCCGGGAAGGTCGCCGGCCAGCAAGGCGGCGGCTTCCTCGGGCGTCTGACAACGGTAGACGCTCGAGAGATGAATCGGCGGGGCGAGCGGCTCACCCGGCAGTTCGGGAATGCAATCCGGCCGCGGACAGATGTCGTCGATTCGCTTGGCCATGTTCGGTTTTCGGCACTGGGGAGTCGGGAACTGGGGCGTCGGGAAAAAATCGCCAACAGTATACCGGCCGAACGTTAGGCTTTTGTGCGGGGATTCGCTGAGGTAATGGGCCCCGAGTGTGTTGACGTTTTTTCCAGCAGCTCGCGAAGGGATAGAAAAGTCTCCGACCTCGCTACAATGGCGGGATGAGCGCTCCAAAACGAATCGGCCGCCGGTTTTTCTCGCTTCGGACGCTAGTATTATGGGGCGTCCCCTGGGCTGCGATGTGCGCGTTGATAATGTCCTGCCAACTTGCGGTATTCCATCCCGGGCCGCCAGAGAGCGCGTTCGATTGGCACCGGCGTATTGGGGTCTTTGTGGTGACGGCAGTTTGGGCGTTGCTCGTCTGGGAGGATTGGCGCGCTTTGAATCAAAGCGACGACTAGGGAGCAGAATCGGCGCGCACTAAGCTAGTGCCATTCGCGCCAAAGCCGCGGCCTACCACGCGCTGCATCAACCCCGCGCCGCTCGACGAAACCGGCCGGCCGCCCATCAACACACCAGCCGGCCACCACCTTCGCTGAAGGCGGCTTCTCTACGCCGCAGGATTCAGAGCGCCGCCCCGTCGTGAGCAGGGAAACCGGCCGCTACGTTGACGAGGTGGCGGCCGGCTCGGGCGGTTCTTTGGCGAGCGGCGGAGCGTCGGCCGTGGCGGCGATGCCGTGGTCGCTCGCGACGCCCAGCGAAAGCACGGTTTCCGAACGTGCAGTGGCTTGCGCGGTGGGCTGGGTGCTGAGCAACCAGTCGCCCGAGAGCATGGTGACGCCGAACCAGTAATGCTCGTTCTTGAAGTGGTGCAGCCGGTGATTGTGCCACAGCCGGCGATAGAACCAAGTGCGGGGAACGTAGGCGGTGTGGATCAGGTAATGGATCCATTCGTAGTTCAGCGCGAGAACGAAATAGGTGGCCACGCCGGTCGCGGCCAGCGGCACCGGCAGAAACAGCGGCCACAGACCTGGCAACCCGGCCATGTACAGCCAGATGCAGTGCGGCGGCGTGATGCCCAGCGCCGGATCCCACGGATTGCGATGATGATTGCGATGATTGCGGGCAATGATCGGATCGAGCTGCCGGCCGAAAAGCGTGGGCGGTTTTAGGTGCAAGATGAAGACGTGGATCAACCATTCTTGCACGGGCCAGAAGGCGGCGACCCCGACCACCACGGCCGCGTCCCACCAGCTCCAATGGCCGAGAGCCGCACGCACGCCCCAGGCGACAACCAGGGCAGCCACCAACAGCCGCGCGGCGGTGAGGCGAAAGAAGGCGGCGGCGATCGGCCCCAGGCCGACCGACGGACCGAAGCCGTGGGAGCGGTGCACGCTGCCGGCCGCGAGTTCATCGGTCGAGCTGCGGCGGCGCAGAAAGAGAAAGACGACCGCCGAGACGAAGACGTACAGAACAAGCCACGGCCAATGGGCCAACATCTCGGCGACGGTCATACGAAAGGCTTCCAGACGGACCAAGAGAATGGAGCGAAACGCCTCCGGCGCCAACCGCCGGACGCGCCGACCGCGAAGGCCGACGCGCAATCAAGTTCCGCAAATCTCGGGGGGATTATACTATCCACCCCATCAAACGTGTGAGAGCAGTTGAACCGCGGTTTTCCCAGGCCGCCGGCCGTGGTTCGTGACGCGCTGGGGGGTGGCCGGTTATTCTGGCAGCCATGGCCTCCTCTTCTCCAGCACCTGAGCCGGGCGGTTTTCAGCGGTTGACCCCGGTTTTGGGCCTGTTTTCGGCCATCACGCTGGTCGTGGGCGAAGTCATTGGCTCCGGCATCTTTCTCAAGCCAGCCACGGTCGATCGCACGATCGGCGATGCCGTGGGTCTCATTTTGTCGTTGTGGGTGGTGTGCGGGCTGGTCAACTTGTGCGGGGCGCTAGCACTGGCCGAGCTGGTGGCCATGTTTCCGCAGGAAGGGGGCACCTACGTTTTCTTGCGCGAAGCCTACGGCCGGATGTGGTCGTTTCTGTGGTGCTGGACCGAGTTTTGGGTGATCCGCACCGGAGCGATCGCGGCCCTGGCCACCTACGGCGCCCTGGCCTCGCAGCAAACGGCCGAGGCGCTGGGCGTTTCGATCGGGCCCGAGGCACGGCCGCTCGTGCAAAAAGCCGTGGCCGTGGGGCTGATCTTGATCTTCGCCGCGGTGAACCTGGCCGGCACCCTGTGGGGCGGCCGGGTGCAAAACGTGATGACGACCGTGAAGGTGGCATTCATCGCCCTGTTGGCCGCGCTGCCCTGGCTGGCGCTGCGCGGCAGTGGCGTTGCCTGGACGTCGCCCTGGCCCGCAACGATCGATGACGATCTGTTCGGGCGGATCGGCGTGGCCCTGGCGGCAATCATGTGGGCTTACGACGGCTGGGGCAACGTGACCGTGTTGGCCGAAGAGCTGCGCGATCCCCAGCGGACGATTCCGCGGGCGCTCGTCGGCGGCGTGCTCTTGGTGACGCTGCTCTACCTGGGGGCCAACGTGGCTTATCACCTCACGTTGTCGGTCGACGAGATCGGCCACTCGTTCATTCCGGCGGTCGAAGTCGCCAAGCGGCTGTTGCCCGCCGGGGGCGAGGCCTTGGTTTATGGCATGTTGATGGTGTCGCTGGCCGGGGCGCTGAACGGCAACGTTCTGGTCGGGCCGCGGGTGATGTTTGCCGTGTCGCGCGATCACGGCTTCTTGTCGTTTTTCACGTCGCTGAGCCCGCGCACGCACGTGCCGGTGCGGGCGACGGTGGCCGTGTGCGGCTGGGCGATCGTGCTGGTGCTGCTGGCCGACGTGGGGAGCGGCAGCGACGAGCCGCTGTTCGATCGCTTGACGAATTACTGCGTGTTCGGCGGCTCGATCTTCTATCTGTCGGCGGTGCTCGCAGTGTTCGTGTTGCGAGTACGCCGCCCGGACGCCGTGCGACCGTATCGGGCCTGGGGATACCCGTTGCTGCCGGCCGTGTTCGTGGCGTTTTACTGCGCGTTCATCGGCAGTTTGTTCTTCGAGCGGCCGCGTGAATCGAGCCTGGGACTTTTGTTCATCGTGGTCGGGTTGATCGTGTACTGGTTGATGCGCGATGCCGAGGAACCCCGCGAGCTCCAGCGGCCCGCTGCAAAGTAAATGACTATAATGAGACTGGTGGCCGCGAGTACGGCCTATCGTTTTTCTCGGCCGACCAAATCTCAACCGTTAGATCGAGCCCGTGGCGAAGTCGTTGTTCGAAGAGAGCGAAGCGGCGAACCGCCGCACGGCGTTGCCGCTGGCCGCGCGAATGCGGCCGCGGACGCTGGAGGAATTCGTCGGCCAGCAGCATTTTCTGGGGCCGGGCAAATTGCTGCGGCGATTGCTCGCCGCCGACCGGCTGGGTTCGGTGATTTTCTACGGCCCTCCCGGCACCGGCAAAACGACGCTGGCCCACCTATTGGCCACGGCCACTCGTAGCGTGTTCCGGCAATTGAGCGCCGTGGCCAGCGGCGTGAAAGAACTGCGCGAGCTGCTCGACGAAGCCCGCGACCGGCTGTCGGCTTCGGGCAGCAAGACGCTGCTGTTCGTCGACGAGATCCATCGCTTCAACAAGGCGCAACAAGACGTGCTCTTGCCCGACGTGGAAGAAGGGATCGTGGTGCTGGTCGGGGCGACGACGCAAAATCCGTTCTTCGCGCTCAACAGCGCATTGGTCAGCCGCAGTCGGATCTTTCAGTTCGAGCCACTCTCGCCCGACGACATCAAGCGGGTGCTGCGCACGGCGCTGGCCGACCAAGAGCGCGGCCTGGGTGGCGAGCAAGTCGCGCTGGAAGACGAGGCGCTCGATTTTCTGGCCGAAGTGAGCGACGGCGACGCGCGGCGCGCGCTGGGGGCCTTGGAGGTTGGCGTGCTGTCGAGCCCCGAGCGGCCGCTGCGATTCACCCGCGCGCTGGCGGCCGAATCGGTCCAGCGGAAGGCGATCGAATACGACCGGCAAGGCGATGCGCACTACGATTCGGCCAGCGCGCTGATCAAAAGCATTCGTGGCAGCGACGTCGACGCGGCGATCTATTGGCTGGCCCGAATGCTGGAAGCCGGCGAGGAAGTCCGCTTTCTGGCCCGGCGACTGGTGATTCTGGCCAGCGAGGACGTCGGCAATGCCGATCCGCAAGCTTTGCCGCTGGCCGTGGCGGCAATGCAGGCCTGCGAGTTCGTGGGCCTGCCGGAATGCCAACTGACGCTGGCCCAGGCGGTGGCCTATCTGGCCTGCGCGCCGAAATCGAACGCGGCGACGATGGCGATTGGCGAAGCCCGCCACGACGTGCGCGAGGGACGGCTAGTGCCAGTACCGCGGCATCTGCGCGATCGGCATTACAGCGGCGCGAGGCGGCTGGGGCACGGCGAGGGTTATCAATATGCCCATAACGCCGAGAGCGGCATTACCGCCCAAGACTATTTAGGAATCGAGCGGATTTATTATCGGCCGGTCGATCGCGGCTTCGAGCGCGAGCTGGCCGAGCGACTGACGCGAATCCGGGCCATCTTGCGCGCCGAGTCGGCCGAAGATGCACCGAGTGAGGAAAAACAGGCGGAATAGCGGCCCCTGGAAGTGCATCCAGGCGGTGGAAGTTTGAGAGGATAGGGACAGATCGCTGCCCGCGAGACGCGTCGGCGCCGCCAGCGTGCCAGCATTCCAGGGCTGGCGTACTGCTGGCCTACCAGTTGCTCTAGTATCGG
>DATJTR010000193.1:0-2042 GCA_035503215.1 Pirellulales bacterium | reverse complement strand
GAGCCTGGGCCGCGACTGGGCGATCCTGGGCACCGGTCTCAACTGGAACCTGGGCAGCGGCTGGCAAGCCTATGCCAACTACGACGCGCAGGTGAACGTCGTGCAAACGTTCCACGTCGGCTCCGGCGGCTTTCAGTATTCCTGGTGAGGAAGGCTACAGACCACAGACTACAGGCTGAAGGTAGGAAGCGCCTCACCGCCGCAGGTGACCACTGCGCCAAGTGCAATGTTCGCGGCTGGGCGCGTGCGAGTTCAAACGGCCGAGCAGTGCCCGCACCGCTTCCGGCCTGTAGTCTTCAGTCTGTAGTCTCCAAACCAGCGAGCGTTGCCCAAAGTGGCAAAAGCGAGCGGCGTGAGGCCCGACGAAGAAGGGGCCGAGCGCAGGAACATCGCTCAAGCCTCCGGCGGCGGCAGCGCGGCGATGAAGTCGGCCAATTGGTCGAGGCTGGGGCTGTGCGCCGCGCGAACGTAAAAGCCGCTGGTGGCCACGCCGACGCACAGAGATTCGACGAGCGAGAGCGAAAGCAACTGCCCCAGGGCGAAGCCGGCGTTGAAATGATCGCCAGCACCAGTGCTGATCTTGGGCTGGGCCACGAAGGGACCGGCGAACCAGGCGGTTTCCTCGGCCGTCGCCGCGGCGGCGCCGGAGCGCGGATGGATCACCACGCAGGCCAGGCCGACGCGCTCCCGAATCGCCGCGGCCAAACGCTCCAAGTCGGCGGGCGTTTCATCCGCGGCGCCGGCTCCGACGACGCTGGCGATCTCGATCGCTTCCTTCAGGTTCAGCCCCAGCGTCACGTCGAGCCAGGCCCCGAACCGATTCAAGAGCGCGAGCGCCCCGGCCATGTCTTCGGCCGTTCGCTTTTCGGGATCCGACAGATCGATGAACATTTGCCGCCGGCCGACGGTGTGCGGAAAGATTTCGTCGGCCAGGTGCAACCAGATGTCGGTCATGTGGGGCAGCATGGTCCAATTGGCCATCGCCACCAAGGCCGATGCGTTGACCAGTTCGACGAGCTCTTGCCGGCTGACGTGGCGGACCAGATTCTCCCAGTTCACCTCTTTCAGCGAGGCGTGCTTGCCCAGCATGATCTTGCCGTCGCCGAACTCCAGCGCGTCGGTGTGCCCCGGCTCGGCAATGCTGATCATGCGCACGGCGGCCGCCTGCAAATCGGCAAACACCGGATGCACGTTCGGCAGGCCGCAGCAACCGATGTAAGTCAGCCGCGTGCCGGCCGCGGCCAGCGCGCCGGCCATGATCGGGCCGTTGCCACCTTGCTTGACCCGCTTGACCACCAGTTCGAAATTGCTGGAGTGGCCGACCGCGCCCAGGATGCGGCGGCCCAAATGTTCGATCGTGGGCATCGCCTGGTAACGATCGAAGTCGTGCCGCTTGTCGACCACGGCGATGATTTCATCGACGAAACCGTCGAGGCCAACCAGCGCGCCGAGTTGCGATACTCGCTCGCGCGCCTGGCGCAGCTTGTCGGCAGTCTCGCGAGCTATTCGTGCGCGGAGGGAACTCATCGGGCGCGGCAAGTCGGGCGGGTCAAGCGGTCGTAACGCGGTGGGTTCGCGCCCAAGGGGGGCTCGTCGGGCACCTCCAATCGACCGTAGAACGTGCCCCTTTGTCAATCGGCTTTGGCTCCCGGAACCCACCGCTTGACGCCGTCATGGTTTCGGTCCTAAATGAATGCCCATTCGCGTGGCCGCGCCAGCCCGGCAGCTATGAGGCAGGGTTTCAAGTTTTTTCGATTCCGTTTTCGCATCCGGGCGGCGTGAGGGAGCGCGAAACGCGGATCCGATCGGCCTGCAGCAAAAGGCGCCTCGAATTATGGAAGAGACCAAACGTCCCGCCATCGGGGTAGCGCTTGTCGGACTGGGGACCGTCGGCAGCGGGGTGGCCCGCTTGCTCGCCGAATTCGGCCAGCGCACCGCTCGCCACGCCGGCCGTCCGCTGGTGCTGCGGCACGTGGTGGTGCGCGACCCCGCGAAGACACGGCAAGTCAAACTGCCCGCGTCGATCATTTCGACCGACCTGG